>JAAYIG010000139.1 GCA_012523595.1 Fibrobacter sp. | reverse complement strand
CCCATGGGGGAAGGGTTCCAATTATTGGAAACACTATTGCAATTACATAAACTATACAGTTATATTATTTGTAGCATTAAATACACCTGCACTATATACCAGTTTACACAAAAAATTCCGCACACCCGATTGTAATGTCCGTATTATCTTTTTGAATATATTATTCCTTTATCTTTCATTTCCTTTTTCCGCGCGCATCCTTTCCTTTGGCAGAAAAATGTTGCATAACTCCTTGCACACTGCAATGCAGTGTGCAAGCTTTCAGGACAGCATATTGCATTGCGTCATGCTCTGCTTCAGGTACTGTTCCTTGTTATTTTTATTATTCCGGCAATTCAAATGTTACACATTTCATGCTGCATAGCTAACAAGTTTATGGTTAAAGAAATATCTAACTTTGGACTTAATTTTCTGTAAACTTTTCATATAATTGAGAAGGTTTGTAGAGAGTTCTTTTTGATCACAAGGTGCTCGTTTGTTACTGGTAGAAGTTTTTACATCCTGGTTCAAATATTCATCGGGGATTCTCTCAGGTGTATACGCAGGTAAGAAGAACAACTCAATTTCATTTTTGTGCTCATCTAGCCATTCCTGGACAAGTTTCACATGATGAACACGCAAATTATCAACAATCAGAAAAACCTTTTTATGCGCATCCTTAATAAGACGCTTCAGAAAAGAAAGGAATATATCGATATTGAGCCCACCCTTATAAATCATAAAACGAAGTTGTCCCTGGTTGGCTATAGCAGAGATCATGCTTGTAGAGAATTGAGCACCTGTAGTATACCGAACAGGTGTTTTCTCAACAGGAGAATACCCTCGTCCACGATTATCTTCACTGGACAAGCCAGTTTCATCTCCCCAGTAGATTTCTGCTTTTTCAGCCTTCGCTCGTTTCTTTATCGCAGGATACTCTTTATCAAGCCACTGCTTTACCGCTTGCGGCTTTTGTTCATATGCTCTTCGCAAAGGTTTTTGCGGAGTAAATCCCCAACGCTTCAAGTATTCACCAATTGTTCGTATCGGCAAGAGAATTTCAAATTGACTCTCAATCAACTCTTGCACGGCTTTTCTTGTCCACAAGGCAAATGGAAGTTTCAACTGCTCAGGGCATTTATCAGTTATCATACGCTGAATCTGCTTTTCCTGATCTACAGTCAAAATACGCTGTTCGCCATATCGACGACCGCGGGTCAGGTACTTAAGTCCTTGAGGTCCTTTTTCCTCAAATTGTTTGAGCCATGTGTACAATGTCTTCCGATTAATTTCAAAAAAATTGGCGACATATTCTTGAGATTGGCCAGCTTTTACCATTTTGATCGCAGCCTTTTTTATTTCAAGCTGCGCTTCAGAAGTAAGTTTTCTGAAATCTCGTTTTCCCATGCACTAAATATAAGTTTTGGAATATCATATTAGGGTATATATTATTGCCGAGGTAATAGAAGTCTCGTATGAGACAGTGTCCTCGTTAAAGAATGATAAAAGAATTAGTTCTTTAGGATTTCCGTGTAACCCCCAGGCATCCAATCCTGTTCTTAAAACTGTTTTTACTTTTTTAGTTAATACATTACATGAATTATCGACACCATCATTGTTATTGCTGTTTACTGATTCTATACAGGATGTAAATAATAGTGACAATAATAAAAAAAACGTAAACATTATGCTGTTTTTCTATTGATTTTTTTCTTTAGGGGTGAATATGATCATCATTCTTACATGCCCTGCTTCAGGTACTGTCCCTTGTTATTTTTGATTATTATAGAAAAAGATACAAAAAATTAAAATAGTTTACAAAAAGAATCTCCACTATCCGGCCGATTTATTTTATTTCTATATCAACGGGTCTTAAAGACTTACCTTTTCGTGAATCGTGGTTTTATATAGAATGGAACAGACCGTTTTACAGCAGCTACTCTCTATTTGTGCAATTGCAGGGGCAATTGCGGCAGGGGCGGTCAGTCCCGGACCCAGTTTCATACTGGTTGCACGCACTTCAGTTTCCTTTTCACGTTCTGCCGGTCTGGCGGCTGCACTGGGTATGGGCGTTGGCGGAGCAACGTATGCCACAGCAGCTCTGGTTGGACTCAACAGTATCTTTACTGCCGTTCCACAGGTCTATATGGCGTTTAAAATTGCAGGAGGGCTCTATCTTGCGATTCTGGGGCTCAGGATCTGGAGAAATTCATCAAAGCCATTCGATTCAACTGTCACTTCCGATAAAGAAAACAGCAAAAATGCATTTTTACTGGGTCTCGGGACACAATTGAGTAATCCAAAAGCCGCGGTAGTTTACGCAAGTGTTTTTACCGCACTTCTTCCAGGGATTTATTCTTTGACACTTGCTATTATCCTGGTGGCTGTAATTTTTGCCATCGAGACAGGATGGTACTCGATAGTAGCAGTGAGTCTATCATCACAAAAGGCCCGAGGGACCTATTTGCGTTCCAGGAAATGGATTGACCGTCTTGCGGGCGGATGCGTTACCGCTCTCGGAGTCAAACTGCTAATCTCATTCAGTCAAAAATAAAAGGTTATTCTCACTACGAAATAAAGCTTAACTGGTGTATACGGTTTTCACCGGACACTGCAGTTTTAATTGATCTGCCATTACGTGCAAACAACGATCCTTGTCTGTGCCCCACTATTCTTTCTCTCCGAGTGTGTCTATAATCACTCGCTGAACTGATTGACTATTGTTGATACAAAAAGAACCGGCACTGAAGGAGCAGCCCTTTGCAGAGCCATCTTCAGAGCCGTTGTTCAGAGAAGGGAGCAGATACTAATTAAAACTGAGTGAAGAAATCCCAGGCCTTCTTTTTGGTCCATGTTCTGGCGCCATCATCACCGCCTCCCTCCACATGCCCCGGAGTATGACCGCCATCAAAGGCGCACCATTCTACAGGATATCCATCTCTGCACTGGTACCGTGTACAAATATGTGTATTGCTTCCGCGAGAGGGTTCAGGGGCATTCAGAGCGGTGCAGCCGTTATTATTGACAAATCTGTCGCGCAGTGATCGCCCGGCGCTGATGCTGCATGTTGGGTCACTTATCCCATGAATTCCCAGGTAAGCAATTGGAGTTGTTCCGCCGTCACATCCACTGAGCTGTGCACCGGCGTATACTGCCACAGCGCGGAACACTTTTGCCCGTGAACAGGCCAGAGAGTAACTCATGCCTCCGCCATAGCTGAAACCCAACGCAAAGATCCGTGTAGTGTCGACACAAAGGTCTTCCTTGATGCGTTTCAGTATTTCGTCTACAAACGCGATGTCTCGACCGCCGCTGTTTGCCCATCCTGCATTGAGACCATTAGGCGCAATAAAAATCATCTGTTTATCTGTACTCTTGTCAGCCTGTTCCCTGAGTCCGTAGTAGGACCAGGTGTATCCACTGGATCCCCCACCGTCAATATCGTTCATGCTTCCACCGTTCCAGTGAAACGCGAATACCACTGGATAGGAGCGGGTGTTATCGTAGTTTTCAGGAATTCTGATCATGAACTCCCGTTGCTGACCATTAACCTGAATTGTCTGTCTGCCGCTTTTAAGAGTGGGATTTTTACCGCATCCGGCAGTGCAACAGTTTCCATTTGCGGAATCAAGAGTGATATTGATATTATCCTGTTCGTAAGAGGTGATCGGAACAGATTTGGTTTTATAATTTTCTGCAGTGACTCTAATGGTATCATCGATCGCGGCCATCTTTGCCAGTCCTGAATTTCCGGCTAAGGATGTTGATCTGGATTGAATAAACGGGTGGTTGTCGCTTAATGGAGCATAGCGAAACAGGAATTGTTCATTACCGAGAGTAGCCCTGATGATAAGGAGTTTTGAACGGAATTTATTGCCGATGTTAAAGGAATAGAATCCGCTCGATACATCAGATAACGCTTCTTTTCCAAGCAATTTCCCCTTGATATCAAACAATTCGACCTTCACCGGCACGGCATCAGGAAGGTTGAACTTTAAAACACCGTTTTCCAGGGTAATCTTCTGATTTGTAGGAGCTAAAGTGATGGAAGAGAGATTGGAAACGGAGGTAATAGAGAAAAGACCCTCACTGTTTGTTTTGGCACTGGAGCCCTCTTTCACCAGGCTTACAGTGGCATTTGCGATGGGTTTTCCGGCTTTGTTTGTGACTTTACCGCTAAGATTAACGGCATAGGCTGATGAGATGAATAAAAAGAGACTGAGTACGACGGGTTGATACATAGATTCCACCCTTCTTAACTGTGTTTTAAGATGAGACTGTTAATTTCATGGGCTTGTACGATGATCTCTTTTAGTGCATGAAAGATGATCCCCCTACCATAATATAAGGAGTCACTATTGTGGAATACAGAATTATGGAGTTGAGTTTTTATAAAGTGTTCCAGAAACCGGAACGGTGTGACGGTAATCGGTATCAATCGAATGCTTCTCATCCGAATTACTCCTCCTGGAGAGTAATCCAGAAAAGTTTGTTCATTGAAGAACTAATATAAGTGGGAGGTCTCCCCCTGCCTCCAGCCCGTCGAAGACTCCGGTCTTCCGTCACCCCCTCTGTGTCGACATAGTGTAATGCCCATCGGGAAAATGTTACAAGTCTAGTAAGTTAATCTGGCTCCTCAATCTTTACTGGTGGAAGAAGAAACGAATATTGTATACCGGATTTCCAGGGTGGATTTATGCACCCTCTTATTGTTGTACCCTGTTCTGTTGTAATATGTCTGTACAGATTAGATAAGTTAACCGGACATAACTAAAAACGGCAGAACCGTTGACATATATTGTAATCAACGAATCTTAAATGTATAATATACACTGACGATTTTAGAGCCTTTCATCCATATAAATTTTTACAAAAAACGAGGGTCGCCGGTATGAATAAGATTAATTCAATGCGCTTATCCTGTCTGCTGCTTTTTCAACAGCCATCTTTATGAGCGTGTCAGCGTACAATGAGGAAAACTGGATTCCTGTCAATGAGAATGCTTCCTGTCTTTCTGTGGACAAAATAATCTGTGATAAGAATGGGGTCCTGCATGCGTCCGGAGTATTTGTTACACTTTCCGGGGACACTGTCGAAGGGCTTGTCCGGAAAATCGAAGATGACTGGGAACCGGTAGGGACAATCAGGGGAACTGTAAGTACATTTACTTTTGATACTGCCGGAAACATTTATGCCGCAGGGAATTTATACCTGGACGATACCGGTTCTTTTGCGCACTTTGCAAAATATGATGGAGAAACCTGGAGCGCATTTGGCGGTAAAAGAGGCTGCAGCTATAACTCTGTAAGAGTACTTGCAGTCGATTCTGTCGGCAATGTTTATGCAGGGGGTTACTTTAAAAAACTGGGTGATGACAGTGTACGCAGTATTGGTTACTGGGATGGAAACAGATGGAACAAGATAAAAAGCACCTATTTTGCCAATGACTCGACTGACGGGGTAGATGGGGAGGTGAACGCTATCGCATTTACCAGAACATCTTTGGAAGTGGGAGGGAATTTTACGATCTATTACGGGAATAATCATGTATTGGAGTCTATGGGGTCCTGGTACGATGGATATTTCCATTACTATGCAGGTCAGGGCTGTTCCCGCAGAGATCCTAATACTCTGGAAATTGTAGTTGCAACTGTATACGATATCGCCCTGAGCGCAAATCGGGAGAAGATGTGGATCGGGGGAATTTCAGTGGTTTCGACGGGTGGACCAATTATGGTCTCGCCGGGTCATCAGGAGGTACATTCCTTGGTCCGGCTTCGGCCGTAATTGCACTTGAGCCTTACGGTAATGACGGGGTTTTTCTCTATGGATCTCTGAACACATCCAGCAAACCTGCAAAATCATCCAAAATGATGTATCATGGCAGTGGTCTTCCTGACTTCACAAATTTTATGATCACAAATGGTCCGAATGGTACGGTTTCGGATATGGCTTATGACAGCCTGTCACATTCACTTTACATAGCTGGCAGTTTCAATAAAGTGGGTTCAAAGCGTTCTCCTAAAATAGCCAAATTTTTTCTTGACCCGCCTGTCAGAGCAGTTCAGCCAGGGAAATTTACGAATGCCAAAAGAAGTGTAATGCTTACCGGTAAAAATCTTCTGCTCTCAGGATTTGCCGCAGGGGACTACAAAGTCACTTTGTTCTCTCTGAACGGACGTCAGCTCTTTTCAAAAGACCTGCAATTGAGCTCGCAAAAAGCAATGATCAGCTTGCCGTTTAAAGCTGAAGGCAGTTTTATTTGTAAAATTGCGTCTGCAAACGGCGGAAGAGATTTTATGACAATTACCTCAGTGAAATAACTGCTGGCTTGTATGAGGGTACGAGTGTAAGAGTGTACGACAGTACGACAATGCAGGGGTACGACAAAACGAAAAACGAGTGTTATGACAATACGAGATATGTGTCTAATCCTTAGTTCTGTATCTGTCTCTTAAAAACCTTAGTATCTGTCTTTAAAACCTTAGTAGCAAGTAGAAAAAATAATGACCATAACCTTATTACCTTATTCAGAAACGACAATACGACAGCACGACAACACGACATATGAGGGGGCGTTAGGTCTACCCTGGAAATCCGGTATACAATTATCGTTTCTTCTTCCACCAGTAAAGATTAAGAAGCCAGCTTTACTTACCCGACTTGTAACATTTTCCCGCAGGGCACAGCACTATGTCAACATAGAGGGGGTGACGGAAGACCGCAGTCTTCTGCGGGCTGAAGGCAGGGGGAGACTTCCCGCTTATTAATTGTCAATGCAGTAATTGCCTTCGTATGAAAATCATTCGATACCGATGCCGATACCGACTGAGGATGTGTTGAGTTAATCCTCAACAGAATTATCTTCTCAAAACTTATTCCTGATGAATAAAAACGGGTTTATTCTTATATTGATTACTGACGTGTCAAGTGAGATCATGTTGTGTCAGCAAAAAGGATATATAATGAATAAAGCACGCTTTTTTCCCGGTGGATTCTCTGCTTTGATGGTGATTGTTCAGACACTCTTTTTCAGTTCCGGCGCCCAGACTATCTCAAACAGTCACTTCTCAATTAACATCGGAAGCCATGGGGAGATCTCCTCGTTTCAGATTACAGGTGACATGTATCCAACCAACTATGTCATGAATGCCACAAACAGCCCTGATCAGAACACCTCTGATCACCAGTGGGTCGGTGAGCTTCTATTTTCCTACAGAGTGGGTTCGGGCAACTGGATCGAGGCATCTACAAACAGATCTGCCGACGTGAGGCGCAAGAGCCAGAATGGAAACCAGATAACTGTCACATACAACAATTCTGCAAACAGTGACGGGATAAGAAATTTCGAACTGACAGAAAGATATTCGCTGGTGGAAGACTATGTTCTCTGGGAGATAACGTTGAAAAACACAGGCAACCAGGATATTGTCTTTGCAGATATCGGCCTGCCGCTGCCATTCAATGAGAAATGGCTGCAGAGTAATGATGTGATATATGAGACACGGACACTGGCTCATTCGCATGTGGCTCAGAACAGCTCTTATATGCGGATAACAAGACCAAGCGGCAGGGGCAAATTTCTTCTGATGATTCCTGATGCCAGTACCGGAGCTGGATTTGAATACAGGGATGTCTGGGAGGGAACTCATCACCCGGGAAGTGCCTGGGCAATCGATACAGCCGGCCGTTCCAACTGGAGAGACCGCTATAAGTATCCCAAAGGCCTGCATGTTTACTATATCCATTCCGACAGGATCAAATCTCTGGGAAGGGGATATCTGCCAAATACCTCTTTGACTCTCTCTCCGGGTTTGTCAAAGACTTACGCCTTCAAGTTTTTCGCAGTCGAGAACGAGCAGGCTATGAGGGAAACGATTTACAAAGAGGGACTGGTGGATGTTACCGTGGTTCCGGGTATGATTGTGTCTACAGATATGACAGTTAAAGCAGCATTGAGGACAACTAAAACGATCAACTCCGTTACAGCAGAGTTTCCCGGTGAGACCACTGTTTCACCTGGTGAAGCAAAATCCGGCGACTATCACATCTATCAATTGAAATTTTCCCGTCTGGGGCCGAATGATATCGTAGTGAACTATGGTGAGAATGAGAAAACCACTCTCCAGTTCAATGTTATCGAGCCTCCGGGGGCGGCAATCCAGAGACACTCAACGTTTCTGGTCGAGAAACAGCAGTGGAATTCCCCCGGGATGCTTCAGGACAAAGTCTTTGATGACTGGTTGATGGAGAAGAAGCAGAAGAGGAATGTGTTTAACGGCTACTGGGGTTGGGGTGATGACTGGGGATATGTAAAGGGGCTGTTTCTTGCCTGGAAAAATGTTTACAATCCCGTAATATCGGAAATCAATGCTGTTGATCAGTATCTTGAAACAGCTATATGGAACAGGCTGATGCGTAACACTCATAACTCTTACCTCATCTATGATTTCCTCATGCCTGAACCAAATACCACTCCAACCTATCGCGGCTATGCTTATCCCCATATTTATAACACCTATTTTGCGATGTATCAGATTGCAAAGCTGCATTCAGATATTGTCCAGACAATACATCCTCCGCAGACCTATCTTCTCAGGTGTTACAATATCCTTAATGCCCAGTATGGTCAGGGGGTTGCCTATAACTGGGACACAGGAGTCATGGGGGAGCAGACTACCCCTGAGATCATTGCTGCTCTGCAGGCTGAGGGGCTTACCACTCAGGCTAACCGGGTAATTGAAATCATGAGGACCAAATACAATAATTTTCGCAGTAACCCTTATCCGTTCGGTTCGGAATACAGCTACGATAATACCGGTGAAGAAGCTATCTATACGCTTGCCAGGATGAACGACAACACGAATATGATGGGGCAGATAAACGCAAAAACCAGGGCCTGCAGGGGAAATTCTCCTTTGTGGTACTATTATGCTGTTCCGATCACTATCTGCGGTGAAGCATGGTGGCAGTTTCAGTACACTGTGGCGCTGGCAGGATATGCAATGAATGACTGGATGTTGAACCACTCAAGCACCCCGGAACTCGACGCCCGTCTTGCTTATGCCGCAAAAATTGCAAACCTCGCACATATAAACTCCGGTCAGATCAATTCCGATCCGGATAATCTGGGTGCTGCAGCATGGACCTATCAGGCTGCACTGGGTCCAAACTACATAGGCACGGTACAGATGAAAGACGGCGGGAAACTGCAGAACGGATGGCGGAACCTGGATGGAGAAGCGCAGTTGGGGTTCTGGGGAGCGATAAGAATTCTGAGCGCCGATATAGTTGACGATCCGGTATTCGGACTTTACGGGTACGGATGTGACATTGAGAGAAGCGGATCGAACCTTGTTATCACGCCGAAAGATGGAATCTGCAAGCGTCTCAATATGGTTTCAAAAAAGCTCTCTGTTGAGCTGGATCAGGATCAGTACACAAAGGCTGTTATCGGGGAAAACAGCGATTACATCGAGTTGACACTCAGAAACCTCAAAAGAACCGTCCATAAGACAAACATCGGGATAAAGGGGCTCTCCCCGGCTGCTTACAATGTAATTGCAGATGGTCAGGTGCAGAATTCATTCAATGCTTCTGCAGGAGAAGTATCGAGGGTGAGTATTCAAACCGGAACTGCTGAAAGCTACAGTGTAAAAATTCGGAATGCCTCTATCGGTGTGCTCAATCTTCCCTGCCACAGGAGTTTCTCGATGAGCCGTTTAGGCAGCAGTTTCATTATAAGAGGTCCTCTGGAGGCTGCCGGGAATGTCTCTCTGCGGATATTCAATGTCAAAGGAGAGGTGGTTGCTGAGTTTAAGGACATCGCCGGTGGAAAGGTTTTCTGGTCAGCCAAAAGCGGGGGCACATACGTTGCTCAGTTGATGAGCGGCAGCAAGGTGCTTGTGACCAGTAAATTCATGAACCTGAGGTGAGGGATCTTCTCTTTTTGAGGGGGAATTTACAATACATAATGCTGATCTATAAATACCATTTATTCTGCCATACAGGTGACCAATCATGAAAAAAACAATAAGCACTCTACTGGTGCTCTTTCTCAGCACGAGTCTGTTTTCAGAATCAGTTGTAAAGCTTTCCGGAACCGTTACAAAAACCGGCGGCGGTCCATTAAGGGACGTCACAGTTACCCTGAAAAATGAACCGGGCATTTCTGCAAAAACAGGCAACGATGGCAGGTTCCTGCTGGAGTCAGATGTTACACCGGTATTCAGGGAGACAGCACCGGAGGCATCTCCGGTAAAATTCAATATTAAAAGTACCGGACTTTCAGTTTCACTGGCATCCACAGGCGGCGGAACTATTATGATATTTGCGGCCAATGGTAAAAGAACTTTTTCCGAAAGTTTTACAGGTTCTGAAACTTCACAAATCATTACTTTAAATTCTTTTGTTCCCGGGTTCAGTATTGTTAACATAAACGTGAACGGAAAAACTTATGCCTGTTCGGTTCTGCGGGTTGGTAACAGCCTGCATTTTAAAAATGGCTCTTCCAATTCTGCCCGCGGCGAAAAACATACAATTGCCAAAAGATCAGAAACAGTTGATACGCTCATAGCCACAAAGAGCGGATACCGGGAAAAAAAGGTCCCGGTTTCAGTTTATATCGACTCGAACCTTACTGTTACGATGGACAGTGCGGGAGTGTGCACTCCGCCCGGACCGGGGACAAGCAAGAGCAACCCGATCTTCACGGATGTATATACTGCAGATCCGGCATGCATGGTTGATAATTGTACTTTCTACATCGCCTGCGGTCATGACCAGGGGACAAGGGGATTTGACCTGCGGGAATGGTATCTGCTCAAGAGTACCGATATGGTCAACTGGACCAGGACCACGCCCATGAAACTGAATACCTTCTCATGGACTAACGCAAATGCCTGGGCAGGACACATGATAAAAGGACTTAATGGAAAGTACTACTGGTATGTACCGATCAATGATATCGTTTACAGCAGTGACAGGATGGCAATCGGTGTTGCTGTTGCAGACAGTCCCGAGGGGCCGTGGAGTGATGCTCTGGGTAAGCCGCTTATCAATGATGCTCTTGAGATGAGCACATGGAATATTACCAATATCGACCAGACTCCTCATACGATTGATCCGGCAGTTTTTATCGATGATGATGGCCAGGCGTATCTTGTTTACGGTGGTTTCTGGACTATGGTAACAGTAAAGCTCAATTCTGACATGATTTCGCTTGGGGGGGCACTGAAAAAGAATACTCCCCCCAGTTTTTTCGAGGCGCCATATTTGATAAAGCGTAATGGTACCTATTATCTGATCTACGCTCATGGCGCTGCAAATCCCACCAAAATTGGCTATGCCACCTCCAACAGCCCGATGGGCCCATGGAATTACAGAGGAATTATCCTTGATCAGATGCCTAAAGCGGCAGGTCAGGATGAACCCACTAATCATGCAGGTGTTGCTGAGTTTGCGGGTCAGTGGTATATCGTTTACCACATAAGCAACGGTCCCAATGGAGGAGGAACATACAAACGGATGGTGTGCATTGACAAGATGGAATTTAACAGCGACGGGACAATAAAGAAGGTTACTCCAAGTTCGGCACTGACATTTTAACTGCCAATTTTATTGTTCCTTTTTTGCACCAGTAGCCGGAAAAATCCCATAATACTATGGTGAAAGATTTTCCGCATCTGATTTATCTTGCAGACGGGAAGTAGAAGATTTGTTTTTGATTAAATCGATCTTGCTTATGAAGTTTACTTCGGTGTTCCCATATTTTCCTCTTCAGCCAGCATTTTCAAATTTTACTCCGTCTATTTCATTTAAGAGAGCAATTCTTATTGGTTCAATACCGAATGTAATAATGTTTCCTTTTGTCTTGAATAATTCATCAGGAAGTTGGTGGTGTTGAAATCCAAAATCGAGCAATGCCTTTTTAAGGTTTGTAATGTTTTCATCTGAATCGGAATAGTAGATGTCGATATCTTTGGTGAAACGGGGGAACCATGGAAAGCTACAGCATATCCACCAACAATCATGTACTTAACTTTGTGACATTCGAGTAACCTTAACAGTTTTTCGAAGTCTGGCTGGATATTCATAAAGAAATTTTCCTGCTTCTATTCGTAACCTTTCCACTTCGTCAAGTCTTGCTTCAGGAGACTGCTTTTTCCAATAATCCAAAGTGTCAGTCTCAAGTTCCTTATGACTCTTAAAGACTCTGATTTTCAAATTCATAGTTGGAATTATATGTTCTAATCTGATTCTTATCAACAGCAGAAAGATCCGGATTCATCAGTGCCCGACAGGCTTTTGGCAAAATCCAATTAGTACCGCAGTTTTTGTACACATCATGTATACGAAAAGTGTTCCTGAATGGTGACTTATTGCCTGTTTATTTCACTAAAATCTTATATTAAACTGGTATTATCAATACGAAGGAGACTCATGATGTCGATGCTTAAAAGAAGCTGCATCCTTATTACGATATTTATTTGTTTATTGTCCCGGGCGGAGGCGGAACCGGACCCCAATTTCTTCATCTTTCTCTGTTTCGGACAGTCAAATATGGCTGGGGGAGCGAAACCGGGTGATGCTTTCGACTGTGATACATCATCGCTTAAGGCCCAGCGTGTAAAAGTGCTGGCCTTTACAGACTGCAACGAAATGTCTACTGCCTGTACGAACCTGAAAATTGAGCGCACACATGATCAGTGGTATACTGCTTTTCCTCCATACCATAACTGCAGTGAGGGGATCGGGCCATCGGACTATTTCGGTAAAACTCTCCTGGATTCGATCCGTGAGGACATCAAAATAGGTTTTATTCCATGTGCTTTATCAGGACTGTCCATAAAGGTTTTTCAAAAAGGGTCAAAGGAAACTATTCCAGAATATACCCGTCCTGTGGGAGTAAGCAGTGATGCGTATGGATGGATGGTCAAGCGATGCAGAATCGCACAGCAATCCGGAGTGATAAAGGGAATTCTGTTTCATCAGGGGGAAGCCGATGCCGGGCAATCCTGGTGGGTAAATGCGGCAAAGGGAATTTTTGACAGCCTGAAGAAGGATCTGGGGCTTGGTGATATTCCCATAATTTTGGGAGAACTGCTTCAGGCTCCGGGGGCCTGCTGTGCCGGTCACAATACGCATGTTCACGAGCTTGCTCCAAAGTTGCCTAATTGTAAAGTCGCGTCATCATCGGGCCTTGCTATGAGACCCAATGATCAATGGAAGGCGCATTTTGACAATGAGGGGATGAAGGAGCTGGGCAGGCGTTTTGCCAGGGCTTTCCTCTCTCTTGCGGATGAAAACTATGTTCCCCGTACAGGAGGGGTCAAAGTGGACAGAAAGAGAGTAATCTCTGTGAAAGATCTGGCTTCTTTGGAAAAAATCGCGGTTATATATTCACTCGACGGGCGCATGGTTTACCGGACAGGTATAGATGACGGCGTTTCAGGAAAGGTCAAGACCGGACAAATCTATATAGTAAAGCAAAAGACATCCGGCAACAGAGCATCGGTAGTTTTAGTCCGGTAATTATAAGCAGCAATATCCGGTAAGTTTTGCGAGCATTGATTTTTGTTCTTAAGATCGGGGTCGGTATCGGAATCGGTATCGATTGCTTTTCATCTGATTTTCTCCAACCAGCATTTGCAAAGATCAATTATTTACATTAAGAATAAGGTGTTGGAGGCCTCGCCTGATTTGGTCGGCGCCATTAATGACGCCTCCACGGAAGGAAAACCCCGATAAATCGGGGTGGTGAGTCGTACCCTCGTACTCTCATACCCTCATACCCTCGTATCTTCGTATTGTCGTATCGTCGTTTTGCCGTTCTGCCGTAGATCTTTGGGGAACGGAAAATATGGGAACTTTACATTTTTTGAACTGTTGGTTTTATATTATTCCATAATGGCCTGAAAAATAATCTCAGAAGATAAAGGAGAAGAGTATGACAAGGAAACTCAGGGAGAGATTAACGCTTAAAACAGGTATAGTATCTCTTGCCGTCTGTCTTTTGATAACCTTTTCGGTGCAGGCACAGGACCTTCTTCCGACAGCAAAATCCATTGCAGCAGAGATGGGTATTGCCTGGAATATAGGAAACAGCCTGGAGGTGCCGAAAGATCCTCTCCTGTGGGGAAACCCTCTGCCTTCCCAGAGGCTTATAGACTCGGTTAAAGCCGGCGGGTTTAAGACCATACGTATCCCCTGTGCATGGAATTCCCATGCAGATACAGTAAGTTGTGTTATCGATCCCAACTGGCTGGCTCAGGTCAAGACGGTAGTTGATTACTGCATAAAGGACAGTCTTTTTGTTATTCTTAACAGTCACTGGGACGGGGGCTGGCTTGAGGAGTGTGTTTCTGCAGACAAACAGGAAGAGGTTAACAGAAGACAGAATGCCTATTGGACACAGATTGCCAACTATTTTAAGGACTATGGACGTCACCTGCTCTTTGCCGGTACCAATGAACCGGCTGTACAGGATGTTTACGGTACCCCTTTTGGTGCTGACCGCATGGCAATCCTTAACTCTTATCATCAGACATTTATCAACGCGGTACGTGCCACAGGTGGAAACAATGCCTCTCGTACACTTGTTGTACAGGGCCCAAGAACCGACATAGAATTGACCAATCAGGTAATGAACACCATGCCCACAGATCAGATCGAGGGCAGACTAATGGCGGAAGTCCACTTCTATCCCTACCAGTTCGCACTTATGGAAAAGGATGAAGACTGGGGTAAGGTGTATTATTACTGGGGAAAGAACAATCTTTCCACTACCGATACTGAGCGTAATACCGGATGGTGTGATGAGAATTTTGTGGACTCTATGTTCAATTTTATGAAAACAAAATTTGTGGACAAGGATATCCCGGTTGTTATTGGAGAGTTTGGTGCGGTCAAGCGTATGACATTGACAGGAGAATCACTGGAGCGCCATATTCTTTCCAGGAGGATATTCTACAATTATGTTGTGTCTGCGGCCCTTAGCAGGGGGATGATCCCGGCTGCCTGGGATACCGGAGACAAGGGCAATCTTACCATGACAATTTTTGACCGTAAAACCGGTGAAATTTTTGATCTGGGCCTTCTTAACGCTATCCGTTCCGCCGCCGGGCTGCCAAAGCTTCCGGGAGATACCTCTCTGGTGAAGGTTGCGACAGGTGATTATTCCATGAAAGTTCTTTATTCCGCTGACACATCATTTGGACAGGTCCAGCTTACTGTTACAAAACAGGATATGACTCCCTATGATACAATCATAGTGCGTGCTTATGTAAACGGAGAAACCGATTATGATTCCGCCGGGGTTAGAAAGTTTGGATGGCTGGCACTGAGTGTTGTGACAATGTCTGATAACTGGACATGGCGGGAGGGGAGATTTGGTGCGATAACGATGAATAACTGGAAAGAGTACCGGATACCAATTCTGACCGATCAATCATTGAACGAGGATGCGCTTGTTCCTGCCAATCCGTCGAAGATAGATTTCCTGGCGCTTCAGGCTTATTCTGACGGGTTCAGGGGAACGATTTATGTAGATTGGATTATTTTCAAATCAAAAGCAGGTGCCTATGACACTGTTTACACATTTAATGTAGAGGCCGGTGCGAAGTATGATGGAAATGTTGATGCGGTCTCGCTGATTGAAACAAGTGCTGTTCCGGGCGATCAGGAGTGGAAAACTGTGACCAGACCCAAATTCGCAACATCCACAATACGGACATCTTCTTTCGCAACTGCCAGCACTCTTCGTGCATTCATGTCAAATGGCATGATACACGCGGATTTCAGTGTGCCTGTATCTGGAACAGTGCAGGTGATACTTAGGGATCTGCAGGGGAGAAAGATTCACTCCGGCAATATCCGAGCAAAAGCGGGAATGAACAGAATAAAAATCGGGGCTGATTACAGCGGATTGATGCTTCTTGAGGTACGTCAGGGGGCTAATAAATTAACAAGTAAAGTAGTCTGCCGGTAAAGTAAAAAACTGTCTGTATAAAAAAAGCCTTGCTCCACCGGGGCAAGGCTTTTTTATATTAGCGGTCAATCGACCGGTGTAATCATGAAAATCGCCTTTGCGACATTCCCGTCACCGTTAAAATTCAGCTCTATCGTTCTTCCGTCAAATTCAGATACGTAAACATTCTTTGTCGAAAAACCGAGGTTGTCGTCACCCCCGGTGTCATCTTCCTGAAGGTTTCCGCTGAGAGTGATATAGGTGTTGTTATCGACATTTTTCAGGGTTGTTCTTGTTGAGGCATTGATATTAAGAATCCCGCCGATATCATTGACGATCTGCGCCTGTTCCTCACCGACTGACCACAGATAAACCGGATCTGAACCCGGTACTGTGACCGCCAGCCATCCATACATCTCAGCTTCACTTCCCGCATCGTCACAATTTGTACATTCAATATACATTAGTTTGACTTCATAGCTGTTTGACACTCTCTGGCATTGTCTTACATTGTATTCTGAAGTAAGGATGATGTTGGCGACTGAATTATCCTTCAGGTACCTTAACTTATAAGACAATGCGGCACCTGGTGAATCTTTTGAATAATTCCCGCCGCTGCTGATAAATCCTACAATTCCCTCGATGCCATTTACTGCCCGGACCGCATCACTGCCGGAACCCCCAAGAATATATGCTTTCAGTGTGGAACTATTGATAATGCGATCAGGCTTCCAGCCAACTCCACTGCTTTCATCATGCCCTATGATATCTATGGAACCTACCAGCCGGGGTATGAAAACTACTGGAACAACAATATTCCTGTTGGTACTCAGGTATCAGGAGTTACAATTTGCGGTGACGGCGCCAGTGGATGGGCCATGCCTGCGCTTTTTAAAACACCAACCGGCCACTACGTGCTCTTTTTTGAAACCGATGTTACAGAGAATTTCTGCGGCATGCACCTGCGGGAGCCCAGTAATAATGTGTACCGTCTTGCCATGCCGCTGCAGGCTGAAGCAAACAACAATGGTCCGGTGAACCCGTCCTGGACCCTGCCCTGGGTAATGCCCTGGCGTGTAGTGGCTGTGGATGCATCCCCTGCCGGAATACTCGAACAAACTCTGGCATTCGATCTGGCAACACCCTCGATGATCGATGATGTATCATGGATACGCCCGGGCCGTGCATCGTGGTCGTGGTGGTCGAACGAGGATGTAACCCGTTACAGTAACGTTACACCGTTCATTGATATGGCACAGCAGTTCGGGTGGGAGTACAGCCTGGTAGATGTCGGATGGAACCAGATGACATCAGGCGGTGGTGGCACCTGGCAGGATCTTGTAAACTACGCGAAAGGTAAGAACGTGTCGCTTCTGTTCTGGTACAACAGCGGCGGCACAAACAGCACAGTCAATATGCAGCCACGCAACCGCATGAGCAGTGCCAGTACACGCCGGAATGAAATGAACACGATAAGCACTGCGGGTGTCAAGGGGATCAAGGTCGATTTTTTCCATGCAGACAAGCAGTGGATAATTCAATACTATCTCGATATCCTGCGTGATGCCGCGGAGTACAAACTGGCTGTAAACTTTCACGGGTGTACTGTGCCGCGCGGCTGGCAGCGCACGTATCCGAACCTGATGACTATGGAATCGGTGCGGGGGGCTGAATATTACAAATACGATGGAAGGTATCCATCCGGCCAGCCGGTGCGTAATACGATTCTACCGTTCACCCGCAATGCTGTCGGATCTATGGATTATACTCCAGTCACTTTTACAGCCATGGCGAACAGGCACATAACAACCAGTGGCCACGAATTGGCACTGTCGGTGATGTTTGAATCCGGTATACAGCATTTTGCTGACAGGGTGAGCGCGTATACATCGCTTTCCTCAGATATCCGGGACTTTCTCTCTACTGTCCCTGTGGCCTGGGATGATACAAAATATCTTCTTGGAGAACCCGGGACTTATCTGGTTATTGCCCGGAAAAAAGGGGACCACTGGTATGTCGGCGGGATTAATGGGCAGAGAAATTCACAGAGTGTAACGGTACCCCTCTCTTTTCTCCCCTCAGGCGTGCAGTATTCCATGCTGCGTATTGCCGATGGATCATCAAATACCACATTTGATGAGTTACAGGGTACGGTAGAATCAACAGGATCAATTACCGTTACCATGAGTGCGAACGGCGGGTTTGTTGTGAGGCTGAAAAATCTGGATCCTGTCAGAACCATACGGAAGGACAAAAATGAGACAATCAGAAATCACGTGTCAATGTTGGTTTCTGCAGGCAGCGTGCTGAGGCTCCCTGCTGGACATAAAGACAAATTGACCTCAGTCCGGATATTTAATCTCAATGGGAAGATGCTCGGTTCATTACAGATGGAAAACGGCAGAATTCTGGATCTGAAGCGGATGGGAACTGGCGGCAAGGGTTTGGTTATTGTCAAGCTGGAGGGATATTGAAGGGGGAAGTGCGACAGGACGAGGGCAAGACAATACGAATGCACGACAATACGAGGGTACATATCTAGTTCACCCTGCAGTTTTTTGATGATCTTTTATATTTACGATTACGAGCGCTGCTTGGCTGAGCACGAAAAAGAATCATCGAGGCTTTGCTCAGGAACAAACGTTTCTGGATTACTCTCCAGATGAAATCGGATGAAAAACATTCGATGCCAATACCGATACCGATATGAAGAACAAATATTTTTGTCTTTGTATAATTATGAGATAAGTTAACCGGAAATTACCAATCAAAATTATTGTTTAATAAAAACCCTTGCCCATCCGGTTTTTTGCCCACCTACGAAATAGAAACCTTCCGGGATATTGGCTGTATTCCACCTGCACACTCCTGACAGATCAAAAGACATATGTTCTACAAGCTTTCCATTTGCATTGACAATCCGGATTTTATCACCTGCTTTAAGCCTTGGAGATGAGATCAAAACTGTACGGCTGTTGATTTGTGCAGCACTGATCTCTACTGTGTTGTGTGCCCTGTACATGACTTTTTCCTGTACAACATCGACTGTTCCAGTATCCCATCCGGTAATCTGTTTTATAAAGGCTACAACCGAGTCTGATATCTGCCTGGCATCAGCAGTATCAGGATGCCAACTGCAGCCCTTTACCTGCTGTTTACATTCCAGGAAGTAAACACCTTTATGACCTAAACTTGTTGTCTCTGCAGCTACGGCAGATCGGGCTGCCTGATCCATACACCCTGAGTATGCGATAAAAAGAATGGGTGTATTTGGATAATTGCCTCTGATGGTTGTTACAAAAGAGTGAATTGCATCACTGAATTCTTTGTCAGAGCATCCGGAACTCTTATCGTTGATGCCAAGAAAGATAGAGACAATGTCGGGTATCCACTTGGAGAAATCCCAGGATGGTGATTGAGCTGTCCCCATCGTATCAAAGGTGCAGGAGTATTTCTGCGGTAAACATGTTTTACCACCCAGACTCTTTGCCAGACCTATACCGGATTCGGCCAGAATAATATCCTGTGCCCTGAATGCTTTACTGGTAAGACGTGCCCAGGATTTGTTGGTGTTTGTACGGGCTTGCTGGTCATCGCAGGCCTCGATGAAGTAACCGGCAGTCCAGGAATCACCGAGAAATTCCATTTTACGTACTGGCTTTTCCTGCGGGAGGACTTCTGCGCCGCTGGACAAATAGAATCCTCCGAACGTGGCTATTGCCCAATATGGTTCATTTCGCCTGACAATGCGGATCACATGTGCATCGGGTGAAAGCGAACTGATGAGATTATATTTTTTTGAATTCCATGAATCTGCGTAAAGGGGTGTGGGTTGAGCTATTCCGTCAATTTCAATATCGAAGTATCCTGCCCCGTCGGCAAGCTCAACGCCAAATGTCGATGTGCCGCTTACCTTTATCTCGATTGAGGAGCCTGACCAGTTGAAGCGAGGTGCCTTGGGGTTGGTAAAATCGAATCTTCCGTAATAATTGATCAATGGATTATCAGGTTCAATCAGGGTATCTGCAATGAGATTGCCTGAAGTTGCGATGAATAATACCCCGATTAAGCTCCCCTCCAACAGGCGGCTTTTTAACATGCGAAAAATGAAGTTCATTTTTGGAATCCCTGGTTTCTGTACCTGAATTGCTGCACTTTTTACATGATAATTCAGATTCAAGTGTGAATATAAGAATCTTCTTCTCTATATAATAAAAAATATAGTTGCTGAATTGTGGTTTTTGTGGACTGCCGGTTTGGATTCTGTGGACAACTTTGACAACACAGATGTTTATAGAACCAATGTGGTCATCGATGTCAACACTTTGAGTCTTTCAGCGCAAGAAACTTATTTGTTGCATACCGAACCGATTTTAAATTGAATTCTGATCAGGTATTCAAGCACAGTATCCACAAGAGAGGGATATTATGAGAATCAGAACAGGGATCTCTTTTATTGTCATTATCATATTTGCCACTGTTGGTTTTTCCATGACTGCAAACCCGATCATCTCACGTGGAAAAACAGTTTACTCTTCCCGCGGAAATCTCTCCTATTTGACTGATAATAAGTATGGGGGCCAGGCTTTTATGGTCAGTGACAATTCCTGGATTGCCATAAATGTGGATGCCGGACCTGCAAAGGTTCTGTTGAACTGGAATAATCCAGGGTACTCCTGGTCTGATTTGATCGCTTCAGCGACATCCTGTAAAAGCGGTCTGAACGTACCAGTTGATTATGATATTCTTATTTCCACGAATTCCACAAACGGGGATGATGGGGACTGGACACCAGTATTGAATATCAGAAATAACAGCGTAACGGCGCGGGCACATTCCATCGATTTCGGCAATTCACAATGGTTAAAGATGTCAATTGTAAAGGGTGGGGGTTCCATTGATGAAATTGAAGTGTTTGATGTGACAAGCGGGGGTGATGATATCTGGTTTTTCCCGGGTACCAGCATTTCTGCCAACGCTTACAAATCAAACCCTCCCTCAGAAAGCTTTGCCGACCTTATAACAAAATCTAACCCTTCATTTACTCCTGCTGTTATCCGAGGAGGAATCCCCTGTATAAACAGTACAACTATGGCAAATGATATCTCTGCATATATTGACATAGCGCGAAACGCGAAGTACTGGGCAATTGAGATGGGAACCAACGATGCCTGGGGTGGAAGCGCTTACAATGTCTCGACATATAAGTCCAACATGCAGAAGATAATCGATTCATGTAAAGCAAACGGGATTCAGCCGATTATCGCAAAGATAATCGGAACCGACTCATCGAAAGCAGGATGGCAGGTTCATCCCGATTTTCTGAGAGCGATCGATTCGCTGACCGTAAAAAACAACCTGATTCCCGGGCCTGATTTCTATACCTATTTCTCTACACATACATCAGAGCTCAGTGACGGGGTTCATCCCAATGCAGCAGGAGGAGCCAGTATGTTCCGCCTGTGGGCTGAAAAAATGGACAGCCTTTATGCGATTTCTGTTTCCACTAAAAAAGGAACGAAACAGACGGAAAAGATGCATTCAGGTATGATGCAGTTGAAATTGGTCAATAAGCAGTATGAGATAAGTGTTAAGCGTGGAGGTACGCTGTCGATTTATTCTCTCAGCGGGGCTCTAATAAATAAAGTCTACTTACCGGCAAATGGATCTTACAAACCGGACACAAAAAGAGGAGTCTGCATCGCCCGGTTTTTATCGAGTTCTGTTCTTTTGAATACATGTTTTTAGAGAAGTATGGCCCAGAATTAACAGAAAAGAAATGCCCTCAGCGCAAGATCAAAGCACTTTAGGCTGTGGAAGATTGAAATTGGTTTGAAAATTAACCGGCAGGCTGTTCATCTGTGGTTTCACTCCCTTCCAATTCCTCCTGCATCTCCATCAGGCGTGCCTTTTTTCTATTCCTTACAATTGTCACTGCAAAAGCGACAATTGAAAGTATAGTCAACCCGATCCAGAAAAGGGAGTAATCTGAAATCAGGAACAGATATTTGAAACGCTTTCTGATCTCCTTCTGAAGAAGATCTTCGAATTCCTTTTTACTGAGTCCGAAGACTTCCAGACACCCTCTCTCAAAATTCCTTCTTTGCTCTGTAGCAGAGAGCAGTTCCGGAATGAAATCGATCCCATACATGTCAATGAGAAAAGAAACGGCGAAATGGCTCTGACAGTATGCAAGCTGAGCTTTCCAGTAATCGAATCTGTTAAGTTTTTCGATAGTATCAAGAGACAGAAGGGAACCGGTAAGAACTGCTCTCGACAAAATGACATGTTCATCAAAGGAGAGCTCACCTGATAGCGCCATTGCCACCCCCTCATGAAACCATCTTGGCACATGGAGTTTTCCGTATGATCTGGCAAGGGCAATATGAACCATTTCATGGCTTATTATCCTGTAAAAATCGGTATTGTGAAAAGCGTATTTTTTATCAACAGGAATGACGATCAGATCTCTTCCTGCCGCGCCTCCCCCTCCCCATTCAGGAATCCTTACTCCGAGAGTTCTTTGATCCGCACTGGTGTAAAACCGGATTAAAATGGGAGTGGAATCAATGCGGGGTTCAGGGTTAATGATTTTCAGTATGCGATTGTATTCTTTTTGGAGGGAAATTGTGTCGAGTTGAGGCGGCATCTGGCCTTCATACTTTATTTCAGTACAGAGGGAAAAGGAAAAGATAAGAAGAATAACCTGCAGGACCCGCATCTAGTAAAATTATATCCTGCCTAATTTGTTTACCGCTAGATCAGATATTGAATCGGCGGTATTAATACCGCCTCCAGCCAAATCAAGCCCGGTTAACCGGGCTTCTAAGTAACCAAATTCACATCATATTCTTCTGCGATTGATTCAGAATAATCTTTTATCAATATTTGCCATGTGTTATTTTTTACTTACCCTGAAACACGCATTTGCAATTCGAAAACTCAACTGAGATAACACCTGTGGTTGATATCTACACCTTTATTTCATTATTGACATTCATTTTAAACCTCTCAATTTTCTCCTATGTTCTGGGGCAGAGGAGAAAGTCACGGCTGAACACTTCATTCCTGCTTTACACATTCTTCATGTCGATAGTGCCCCTTATCGATTATCTAAGCTACCTTCCATTCTCTCCTGAAATCAACCCTTTTTTCAACAGACTGCTTCTGACACCCATGCTTGCGCTTGGGTTCCTGTTTCTCAACTTTGTCTATGAGCTTCTGGGCAGAAAACAGGATACAGCTTACCGCCTGTCATTTCTGGTTTTCATTCTGTCGCTGTGTATAGTCGTGATTTTCCCCCCTGTCAGGGGTGTAAAAATGGAGGGAAGCAAAGTACTTTTATATATGCCTACAATCTGGCTGATTATCTCTTTTAATCTTTCATTGACACTGGTTCCCCTCCATCCTTTCTGGCTCTGCTTTGAACGCTTACGGAATAAAGCATCCGATCCGCAACTGGTCAAACAGCTTCGGCTTGTGCTTGCAGGTTCGGTTCTCTCTTCTATCGTTTCAGTATGTACTGTCTGTGGAGCGTTTGTTTTAGGTATTCCCATACTGCTAAGGTTTGCCTGTCTTGGAATACTTACCAATACCCTTTTTTTGTATCTAGCCATACAAAGGCATTACTTTCTTTGTGTAAATAATGAACAGATCGAGCAATCATTCCGTCATATTTTCGAGAATGTACATGATGCTGTGATTCTGTTTGACCAAAGTGGATTTGCTGCCCAGATCAACCGGAGCGCACATTCACTTCTGGGTAATGAGGCAAACGGTCTGACCGGATTGTCGCTGCAGAAACTGATCGAAGGTTATGAATTTTCTCAAGACTATACCGGGAACCCGGCTTCCATAACAGATGCCTCCGGAAGAAAAGATCTTATCTTATCGCAATCTCCCATTAAAAGTAATGGTAAATTATTAGGAAAACTGCTGATAATCCATGATATTACAGTGCAGAAAAAAACCGAACAGCAACTGGCCAGGGCTAAAAATATCGAGTCCATAGGTCAGCTTGCCGCTGGAGTTGCCCATGATTTCAATAATTATCTCTGTGGAATAATATCCAGTTTTACTCTTGGAAAAATGGAGCTTGGTTCTGAGTCCAAAGTCGCAGAGATTCTCTCTGAGGGTGAAAAGGCGGCGTTGGCGGCAAGGGAGCTTACCAATCAGATACTATCCTTTGCAAAAGGCGGACCTCACATCGAAACGGTATTTGACATAAAGAATCTTATAAAGGAAGCAGGTGAATTTTCTGTAAGGGGATCAGGTGTCAGCCTGAAGATTTCTCTTGATGAGCAAGAAGCCAATGTAAGAGGTGACAAGTCTCAGATTCGTCAGGTGTTTCAAAATGTAATCCTTAATGCCATCCAGTCTATGCCTGGAGGCGGCGAAGTTAAAATTTCCGGAGGAGTTGTAAACCTTGAAGAGGATGACCTGTCTACTCTTGGTAAAGGCTGTTTTTTCAAAGCAATGGTGGCAGACACCGGCTGCGGCATGTCTCCGGATATTCAAGCCCGTATCTTTGATCCATATTTTACCACTAAAACCAGGGGCAGCGGTTTAGGGCTTGCGGTTGTATACTCAGTTTTAACAAAACACAAAGGGTATGTAACAGTTGATTCACAGGAAAATAAAGGGACAGTCTTTACAATTCTGCTTCCGGTTGTACATGAACCGGTAACGGTTCTCCCGGCTCCTTCATCACCTCTGCGATTTGTTCCGGGACGTATTCTGATTATGGATGATTATGCGCCGGTACGCATGAGCCTTTCACATATCCTAAAGCGCCTGGGGTTTGATTCGGATCATGCTGCTTCAGGAAAAGAAGCACTTGAAAAGTACGACAAAACAAGCGGAAATGGTAAAAAGTACAGCGCAGTAATAACAGACCTTACTGTTCCTGGCAGAATGGGAGGATGTGAACTGGCGGACGAACTTCATAAAAGAGATCCACAACTGCTTATAATTGTCTCCAGCGGTTACACCGGAGATACGGCAATTGCTGATTATAAGAAATATGGCTTTGCCGCCGTGCTTCATAAACCATACAGTTTCGATGAATTAAAGAGTGTTCTGGCTACAGTCCTGCCAACTTCCGAATAACAGATCTTTCTCCGGATAAGAATCGCTTTTTCCCGTTTAGCAAACCTATCGTATCGAAACAGGTCAATAATACATTGACATTATCCAACTCACAATTGGATAATAAAATTATGTCCAGTAAAACGATTTCACTATACCTGAAAGTGCATTACAGTGAATTGATAGGGCTGGCTATTATCACTACCATAGCTGTCTCTCTGAATGGGCTTGGGAAAGTATTTCCCGCATCCGGGAGGTCTTTACCTTCCCGTGTTGTGGAAACCAGACAGATAAAATACTCCAATGTCCATGAAAAGTATTACGCTGATAACTGGCAACTCCTCGAGGAACGATTTCCTGAAAGAAAGACAAATGAACCGTTTGTCTATATTAAACAGGTCTTTTGTGTTTTCGGTGGAGCGATAATTATGATGCTGGCGATTTCCAGGAAAATCCGCTTTGAAAAGTCCTTTTCGCAGGTTACAAGCTGGGATGTTACTGCCTTGTGCTGTATCCTGAATCTGATTTTCGCTTATGCATTCGGCTTTACTGCTGTTGTAAACGATTGGTGGTTTTTCTTTCCCGATCTTATAACCGGTATTATATGGCAGATTGGGAACGGTCAGATGGTGCTTGGTGATGTACTGTTTTATCCTTTTGCAACGGCTATGGGTCATCTGGCAGTAATCCTGACACTGAGAATGAAGGATCCTTTAAACAATTCAAGACTGGATGCTTTGTTAAAGGCGGTATGGTTTACTATACTGTTTACTGTTGCGCTTTTTGCCATAATATTCGGTTCCACCGTCATGCAGGGAATGGTAAAATGGCTGTATTTCCCCTTTGGTCTTGCCGGACTCATTTTTTACCGCAAATTTACCGCTTTTCAACTCTGGTCTACCACTTTGCTGTTTGTGATCTGTGAATTCCTGTGGGATGTGGTATCGCGCGTAAAAGGTATCTGGATTTTTCCGGATTATACCACTCACCCGGGGCTATACTGTAAAGAGATTCTGCTTTTCAGGATTGGAGATTTTCCTGTTATCTGGCAGCCGGAAATGACTCAGATGGCCTTTGTATCGGGGCTGATCTGCATCGTCTTTTTTCACACCGCACGGTATCTGCTTAACAAGAAATAGGGGGTGGATCATCAGCATGAATTTCCCGTTATATCTGACACTGGATCTTTGTTTGTGTGTGATTGCTGTCATTGCCGCTGTTCCGCTGTATAAACGTCTTGATAAATACAGCAGGAAGGCTGCAGTATCTACATTCCTTCTGCTCTGTGTTCTATCCGCTGGTTTTCAGTATATCTGTTTTATACGCGTAGGGGCCTGGATTGTGAATCCTGAAGTGACATGGCTTATTCCATATAGAATTGCCGGATCACCGGTTGAGGAGTACCTTTTCTGGTGGTCTTTTGCCATTATAATGCTCGAATTGTATCTGTATCCTGGAGTCTTGAAAAAAAATAGAACCGAAGGGAGCGGAAGCTATAAGACATCTGATAAATATCTTCATTGCGAAAATGCCAGGTGAAGCACCAGATTTCTGAGAAAGGGTTTTTCCGGAGGAAAAAATGAAGTGGTATCTGATGTGGTGGGTAATTGGAAGCATCATTATACAAACAGGATTGTACATGATGATCGGGAGAAATGTGGCAAAAAGTGCGGCAGTGTTTTGTGTTTCTGTCACATTTTCTCTTTTAATTACAATTGAATTTTTTGCAACAAGAGCCGGGATATGGTCCTGGAGTCCTGATGTGACATTGTATAAAATCGGTAATATACCTGTTGAAGAGATGATGCTTTATATCACTTCTGCAATAACGACTATACTCTTTTTTGAGACGATCAGATGGATATTTCAGAGATCAGAGAAATAATAGTGTTCTCCTCAACATAAGATGGCAGTGTGATTCAGGTTAAGATATTGCTCCTGATGTCCTCTTGCTTGTTCAATCCCCTCTGAGCTTGCGATTTGTCCTCATATTACTCCCGGTTATGAAATAAGTCCTCCGGTTGAAGCGCAGTCATAATAGGACCATTTCAAGGAGCAAATCTATGGATATAAGAGATTTTGAAGATAAGAGGAGCTCTCAGGAACCCGGTTCCGATATCAATCGGAATATAAGGGAGAAAGGAAACCGCCTTGCCTCATCGGGTAAAGATGCTGCGGTTCAGGAGTTATCCAGAATAGGGACTGCGATTCATAAAGCAGCCGAGAAACTCTATGAACAGGACGACTATTTTGCAGGCTGGGCTGATAAGGCAGCGGAAAGGTTGGATTCTTTGACAAACTATCTTAAGGAGAAAAAGTCTGATGATATCATGCATGATCTGCAGGATTTTTCGAGACGCAATCCTTATGTAACGGTTGGAGTGATGTTTGCCGCAGGTCTGGCCCTGTCCAGAGTACTAAAATCGGGACAGCGATAGTCCGGGGAGGCTAAAGATGAGTTTTCAAGACAGAACAGTGTTTGTAGAGGAGGAGTCTGCAATTGACCTGATAAGGGATCTCCGTGATGAATCTCTCACTATGATCCGTCAGGAAATCGAATTGGCGAAAGCGGAAACTTCCGAAAAAATCTCCTCTGCAGTAAAGAATTCGGTTTTCATGGTAGTCTGGTCTTTTGTTTTATATGCCGGCTTTTTGTTTCTGCTGGCCGGGCTGACTTTCCTTGGTTATTCAGGTTTTGTGGCTGCAGGATTATCTCCGGCAGTGGCAATCTGGCTGATGCCGCTTATTACGGCAGTGATAGTCCTTGCAGTTGGGGGAATCGGCCTCTGGAGGGCATTTAAAAAGTTGACCAGTATTTCACCGGTGCCTGAGAAGACGATCCATACACTCAAGGAGGATCAGCGATGGCTGAAAAAGGAACTTTGACAGAAAATAGAGAACAGGTGGAGATCCATAACTGGGCCCCTGTCAATGAAAGCGGTAAGCCAAAGAGTTCAAGTGAAATCGAGCATGACATAGAGGAAACCCGTGATGAAATGAACAGATTGCTTGACGCGCTGGCTGACCGGATAAGTCCCAACAGAATGGTAAACAGGTTCAGGGGAAGGATTGTCAGAGCATACAGACAAAACAAATTACCTCTTCTGCTGATGGCCTCGGGGGCTGTGTGGATGTTCTATGACATTCAGCACCAGGATGGAAAAGGGAGGCCGGAGTTTTACAGAAGAAGAGAGAGGCCTGAAGAGGAGATCAGGCATAAATTTGAGTCTGGAATGCAGCGGACAAAACAGGAAGGAGAACAGTTTGAGCAGAGAGCCCGTGAAACTTCCGAAGAGGTAAAGGAGAGGGCAAAGGAAAGGATTGAAAATACAAAAGAGAAAGTGTCATACTATTCGGAACAGGCAAAGGAGCGTTCTCAGGAGATGCTGAGGCGGACGGACAGGGCAGTTCATGAAAATCCACTGCTTGCAGGGTTGACAGCGGCTGTGGCAGGAGTGATTACCGGACTTTTGCTGCCAGTGACTGAAACCGAGAAAAAAAGCGTCGGAAAAAATGTCAGGGAGACTTTTGAGCAGGCAAAAGAAAAGGGAAAGGAAACTCTGGAGAGGGGTAAAGAAGTACTCAGTGCCGCAAAAGAGGAATCAGAGAAACAGGGTTTGCCGGAAGATATTTCCAGAGCAGATCAACCCGAGAGGCGTGGGAAAGTAAGTTCCAAGATCTCAGAGACTGTAAAAGCCGCTACAGAAAAAGCGGAAGAAAAAATGGGGAAAAATTATCCTGGAAAAAAAGCAGCGTAGGTCTGTTCAGTTCTGTATCTGAATTACCTGCGCTTTCTGCACAGGTAATTCAGACATAAAAAGGCCTGAAATTGGATTTTATTGCATGCAGGATCTGGCTGAAACCTGATTATATTAGAAAATAGAATGGCTGTGTGCAGCAGCCAATTTTATATTCCTTCTGTGTGGCGAGGTTTTATATTCTATTAATCGATTAAACACATGGCGGGGAGGTCGGATGAAAACTGTTATTTACTCACTTCTTACAGCAATATTCATCGTTTGTTCTGTATATGCGGAGCAAAAAAACACCTCATCTCCTATAGCCCAATATCCTAAGAAAGTCTACGTTGATACAGCGAAGAACAGGATTTACTGGCCGCTTGAAAAAGAGGTGTATGTCAGGCTTGCAGAATCAGCAGATAAGTCTGCTCCCTCCTACATACTTTCTACTGATGAGGGAAGCGGTGCCGCAAAAGGACTCAAGCTGGATGTGTCGGGACGTCAGTCTTTACGCTGGATAAATGCCATAACAAACGAAACGGTAAATCTGCGTTTTTATGCTGATGGGGAACCTCCTGCGTGTAAAATCAAGCTGGATGGAGCTCCTTCATACATAAATCCCAATCCAATAAGGGTACCTTCAGATTCTTCCGGTGTTAAAGAAAAGACTTTTCTTCCTCCGAATGTATCCTTTTATGGTAAAGGGCTGGAACTGCAGATCGAAAGTGAAGACAGGCATTCAGGCGTAGATGCAGTTTACTTGTCGATCAACAATTCAGCTTACAAAAGGCTGAATGGAAAGATGGCGATTAGTGAAGAGAATATTTACGACGTCGCCTGTTTTGGTGCTGATCGTGTAGGAAACACAAGCATACCACAGACCAGCCGTTTTGTTGTAGATCTTACTCCTCCGGTCAGCGAAGCTCTCTCGGATAAAGGCAGAGATTCTATCTTCACCCGGTCAGAGGGAATGATCATCAATGCAAAAGACAACCTCTCCGGTGTCAAAGAGACATTTTATCGTTTCAACAATGATATCAGCTTTACACCTTACAGGAATTACGTCTCGCTTAGAAAACTCGATGATGGAAAGCATACTATTTTCTTCTATTCTTCCGATAATGTAGGTAATGTCGAAAAGATAAAATCAATGACTTTCTCGATCGATGACAAAGCGCCGCAGCCTGAAATGGTTTACAGCGGTGATTTTTTCGTCCAGTCTGAAAAAGTTAAGTATATCTCTCCTCGTACACGCGTGAAGGTTAATGCACAGGACAATATGAGCGGTGTTTCCGGAATAGAGTATTCGATAGATGGTGCTGCTTATAAGAAATACACCGAACCATTCACTCTTTTGCCAATGGATGGGAAACGGAGTGTGTCGGTGCGGGCATCAGACAGAAAAGGAAATCAAAGCCAGATTATCCGCACCTATGTGTTTATGGACACCAAACCTCCCCGCTGTAAATATGAGATAAGCGGGCCTCAGTTAGAGAAAAATGGCGCAGTTTGCATAACTCCGGAAACCAGAATTCTGCTTTCTGCCCGGGATGATGCATCGGGGGTCAAGTCGATTCAATATCAGATAGGTAACGAGCCACCGGTTGATTATTCAGGGTCATTCAACATTGACAAAGAAGGTCTTATGATAATCAAGTACTGGGGCAAAGACAACGTAAACAATGTTACTGATGCACAATCGATAACTATTTTAGTGGATAAAACACCCCCGGAAATCGTGGAAACCTTCAGTGTTGTCGGGCAGGGTTCACCGATGAAATTTCCGAAGTCAACTTCGCTTTTTCTGGCTGCACGGGACAATTCCGCCGGTGTCAATGGAATCTGGTACTCTATTAATAAGGCAAGTCAGGAGAAGTATGGGGGAATACTGAAGTTTGAAAAACCCGGCAACTATACTCTCGATATAAGCTCACGTGACAATGTCGGCAATGTTTCCAGGAAAGTACTCTCATTTATTGTAGAGTAAGATGCCGGTGGCCGGAGCTTTTATAACCTGAATACAGGCACATAACCTCTCAAAGAAGGCATAGGGAGAATCCTTATGCCTTCTCTTCTATCTGTAGCTTCTTAACCTTCAGGTGATCGATCTCAAGGATTCGAAGCTGGCTTCAGTGCCGCTACCCGAAGCGGCAGCACAATGCTTGGCCCGATTCTGGATCCCTCGATATACCGTTCCGGCCATCGGCGGCATAAATGGTGCCTCTAAGCAAAACAAGCCCGGTGAACCGGGATTAGAGAAACAAAATCCCAATGTCGCGTGTTTTTCACCCCGGCTATTGGGGTTTTCCTTTATAGAAGGGCGGCATTTATGCCACCAAAGACGGCCCGTCCCTTTTTTACTTTTTTCTCCCGGGGTCGGTCTCGGAATTGGAATCGGTATCGAATGTTTTTTCCGATTTTCTCTTCCTGGAGAGTAATCCAGAAACGTTTGTTTCTGCTTGTAATCGTAAATAAAAAAAAAAGATCATAAAAACTGCAGAAATATGCTGTGTGCGTACCCTCGTCCTGTCGTACCCTCGTGTTGTTGTACTGTCGTACTGTCGTACTAAAAGTAACCCCAGGGCTGAATTATCCTTCCTGGACTGATGGCAGTTATCCGGAATTATTTTATATTTTTGTATTACATATCAGCCCGATCATAAAAAGGACCTACAATGAACCACCTTTTTTTAGTACGCTACCCCGAAGAACCTCTGCAGGTGCCTGAGAAAGGGAAACTCACCATCGGACGCGCTGATGATAACGACATAGTCCTTCCTGAACCCCGTGTCAGCCGCAAGCACGCATCCATCGAATTTAAAAAACATCATTATTTGCTCAGTGATCTCGGGAGCTCAAATGGTACTTTCCTCAATTCATCGAGACTTACTAAAAACAGCCCTGTGAAACTTCAGAACTGGGATAAGATCCGCGTTGCCTCGGCAGTGTTCACAGCCAGGATCGTTGAGGATAAGATGGAGATCATGGATGAGTTTAAGGAGTTACGTTCCCGAGCCCAGTGTCTGGTAACCGAGAAGTACGATCTCAGTGAACTTTTAAACGAGGAGAGTCAACCGGGGTTTGCCGGTGATCTGGCACATCTCTGCCCGGTAGAGATCTTTCAGATGATAGAATCGGGTGAGAAAACAGGTATTCTTGAGATGCGTACACCTGTCGGTGAGGCAACCTTTGCTCTTTGCAGAGGACATATATGCAAAGCTGCCTTTAACCAGAAAACCGGCGAGGAGGCGGTTTACGATATTCTTAACGTTAATCAGGGGACATTTGTCTTTACGCCTGAAGATGTGCAGCCGGACAACCCGGAAATCACCATGAGTATCACTTTTCTGCTTATCGAGGGGTGCAGAAGGCTGGATGAAGAGGCGATGGGTGTAAGCCAGTGAAATTCGGGATGATTCCAAGTTTTTCAGAGCTGATCACAATTTAACTTTCCCATCGGGGTCGGAATCGAACTCCTATATTTATTCACCACAATCAAACATTTTTTCCTGCCGATATTGAATTAGCCTTCCTGGAGATTTTGCCATTTTGGGCGTTCATAAAGTCACCTTTGGGGTGAAGGAGTGAGATATTGGCTTAAGCGCTTAATCTATCGGGTCAACAATTCACCCCGGAGATGAATCAAGGATTCCGGGAGCCTTCTTTCCAGAATTTGCTTCGGTTGGCCAATGACGGAGAAAAAAGTAAAAAGATGGTCCGTCCCTTTTTTTAATTTTTTCCATCGGGGCCAGTCTCGAAATCGCAATCGAAACCCAATTTTATTCACCCCAATGAATAGAACTCATCGTATATCGATTTTCGATACGGGATTACTCCTAAATCTCTCTTTGCTGTTTTGCAAGTAAGGCAAGGGCAAGGAAAATGATTACCACGGCAACTATCAGGACCAAATTGGCAAGCCCGACCATCCACAGGCGCAATCCCTTATAGAGAATCTGGGATAAGGCTCCATAGCCTGCTGAGCAGAGGAGGATAAAAATTAAATAGCGCAGAAACGAGTTGAGCTTTTTTGTGGTTCGTTTTACAAAACTGTTTATATACGGTCCTAAAAGCACCATAACAACAGAAGTGATACTGAAACAGACCTCCTGAATATTCTGATGGATAAAGAGTGCTGAGTGGCGTACCAGGTCATCAAGCATTGCTTTCCCTCACTAAAGCTTCTTTTTCCTCTTTAAGAATGCGGAAATAACGATAAAGAATCAGTGGTCCGGCAATGCATCCTGCTAAACCCATCAGAAGACAGGCGGCTACGAAAACAAACGATGGGCCCACTGCACCGGCTGTGTTATACTCGATTACACCGGAAACAAAAGCACCAATCCCACATAAAAGAGAAAATAACCCGGAAATTATCAGTATCTTTTTACTGCTGCTTCTTTCGTTTTGAGCTTCCAGTAGAAGAGAGTCAAGTTCCTGTTTCCGTGCTTCCGATATCATGAGGTCGAAAACCTGTGTTTTGTATCTGAATTATCTATGTTTCATTATAAACAATTTGAATACAAATAAGAGCATTGAAATCCTTTCAGTCTGAAATTTAATATACATTTTTTATCGTAGTGTCAGATAAACTTCAGAACATGGGTTTACGTTGAAAACTTACTGATGGTATTGATATTGGGGATGGAACCGGCATCGGATAAATAGTTGATGGTGATAAAAAGAATCTCACGCAGAGTAACGGTGGGAGAAGAGAATGGAAATAGATGAAACAGGAATGATTAACGGAAGTTATTCCGGATAATCAAGGGAACTCTCACAGGTTCAGAAAATGAAAGTTCCGAAAGACAATCCAAATATTATGTTCTGTGAATAGTGATAGTTATCTCTCCAGCCCCCAGTGACCAGCAGGGAGTAAATAAATTCTTGTCAAAAAAGTTGAAGCGGGCTATAGCTTCGATTCTGTTAAGCAAGAATTCTTTTCAACAGTGGAAGCCAAAAGTAAAGCGATGGTACTAAATTAAATAGGAAACAACGAGTTGGTCAAGAATCAACCAATTGTGAGAAAAACCTAAGGAAAACTGGTATGTCCTACCGTAAAATAAAACGCAGTACCTGAACCTTTACCTTCTGATTCCACCCAGATTCTACCGTGATGATGTTCAACTATTCTTTTTACGATTGCAAGACCGGTTCCTGTACCCGCAATTTCCGGGTGAAATTTCTCAAAGAGGTCAAAAATCTTGTGCTGGTATTGAGGCTCAATACCAATCCCGTTGTCTTTGACATAGAGTATTGTCTCTTCACCTTTTTTTATGGCTCCGATCTTTATTTCAGGGTTGGGCTGGGAGCCCATAAACTTGATTGCATTGTTGATAAGATTCTGAAATACCTCCACCATTCCAGGGAAATCAACGATTAAAGAGATATTCTCGCCTGAAGTCTTAATTGTCACATTTTGACGCTTGATTGCTTCCTCTTCAAGTTTAAGCGCTTCATCTACGATATTCTTTAACATCACTTTCTCCAGGGGATTTCTCTTCCTTCCGGCTTTCATTAATTCCAGTAGATCATCAAAAAGATCACTCATCTTAACCACTGCATTTTCCATGCGGTTTAAATCATCCCTGATGCTCATTTGATTCTGCTCCTTAATATCATGATGCAGGTATCCCAGGAAGGACTTCAAGGTAACCAGGGGTGTTCTCAGCTCATGAGAGAAAGTGTAAGCGAAGCGTTCTGATTCTGCAAGACGGATGTTAAGCTCGTTTTCTATACGGGTACGCTTGAGAGATAATGCGGCTTGATTTACAATAGATTCGATCAGGTTTTTGTTCCTCAGAAAACCCCCGCAGGCATGGGAAAGGATAGTGGCTGTGCCCAGAAGGTCATCCTCAACTGCACAGGCCATCGCAAAAACATCTCCAATATTCAGTTCCCGCTCGAGAGTATCACAAATGGACCTGGGGATCTGCCTGAATGTCAGATCATAAAGACCCCCCTCCAGAAGATCAAGTTTCCCGGGTATCATCCGGCCCCTTGTCGCTTCTGTAAAATTAAAGACCAGCCCCTCAACATTCCGTCCCAGAATTCTCCTTAAAATCTCCCTTTCATTATCTGTGCAGCGCAGTTCCCTGATTGTCAATGTGCGGTTCCCGGGATCAAATTCATTGAATGCAATTATGGCATCTTCTGCTACGGAGTAGAGAAAATCAGCTGTTGTTTTGAATTGATCAGACAGGGTCGATGATTTGAGCAGTTTAGTGGCAGTATTGGAGAGAAAACTCAGACCCTCAGCGTGTCTTCTCAGTGATTCTTCAGTATTCAGCCGCCCGGTAATATCAGTTATCAATACTACCGCTCCCAGGGTTTCCTCTTCCTTGATAATAGGCCAGGCAGAATAATCGGCAGGAAAAAAGGTTCCATCCCGGCGAATACAAATATCCTCTTCTATTCGCACAGCACTTTTTTTATGCAGCACCCCAAGCATTTCGCACTCCTCCTGAGGATAGATGGTCCCGTTTTTTCGGCATCGATGAATGATTTCATGAATCTGAGTGCCCAGCACCTCTTCTTTTTGCCAGCCTGTCAGATCTGAGGCTTTCTGATTGAAAAAGATGCATTTCCCATGCTCGTCAACAGCATAAACTCCCTCAGCAGTTGACTTGAAAAGGAACTGAAGACAATCTTTCAATAAGGTGGTGCTCTTAGACATACATTGTGAAATTACAAGGCAAAAATTTGACCAAAAGCCTTTATATTTGAATTCTTTTACAGGGACTTTTTAGGTGTGGAGACTTTTGGATGGTGATCAACTGTTTGTATTGGGATATGTATAAACAATTAACATGATCAGGAAATGACTTGCCTTGATTTTACCATGGAAGGGAAAATTCTTGTTCTTATCGGGATCCTAACCGACACATTGCCGCGTTATGTGAATCAAATTGTAATGTTCATTTTAAACAGCGTCTCTGGTAAATTTGAGCAGATTTTTGTTAATTTGCAGGCAGCATTTCGGTTTTGAATCTGATTCCGACCCCGATTTGGGGTGTATCAACAATTGGGGTTGTCCACAGGAGAAAAATAACGGCTCACTATCTCTGATGCCTCCTCCTGATCAGCACCGTTAATCCAGTGTACCTCAATTCCACGCCGCTCCATCCCCCTGAACCATGTTTCCTGACGCTTTGCCAGTTGATGAATGCTGTGTTTTAACTGCTCTACTGCCTGAGTGTAGGAAACTTCGCCTTCAATATATCTGGCAAGATACCCATACTCCATACCAAATAACGAGTATCTCTTCTGTGATATCCCCGACCCAAGTATTCTCCTGACCTCATCAACCATACCCTCCTGAAGCCTCAATTCAAGCCTCAGGTCGATTCTTTTCCTGAGCCGCTCTCTGTCCCAGCGGGTACAGATTACAAGAGGGTTAATCTTCTCAACTGGTCTGATTTCATCTTTTTCAGGGTTTTCACGCCTGTAGCAGGCAATCTCCAGTGCCCGAATGATCCGTTTTTTACTGCTCAGATCGGTTCTGCTGTAAAGATCAGGATCGATCTTCTCCAACTCCCTTTTGAGCTCCTCCTTTTCAAGTCCGCTTAATTTTTCCCTGAGTTCCTCATTTTCCGGTATGGCGGGAATCTGATAATTTTTCAGAACAGCCTCGATATACAACCCGCTGCCCCCAACAAGAAATGGGACACGATTCCGGAGTTTTATCTCTCTGTAAACTTTGTAAAAATCCTTCTGATAATCAAAAAGGGTGTATACAGACTGTGGGTTTGCAATATCGATCAAATGACAGGGAATCTTTTTTTCGTTGATAAAGTATTCATTGAGATCTTTGCCGGTTCCTATATCCATTCCCCTGTATACCTGCCTGGAATCTGCAGAAATAATCTCTCCATTGTAATGTGAGGCAAGATATACTCCGAGTCGTGTTTTACCGCTGGCGGTTGGCCCGCAGATAACAATCAGGTCCTTTTTTTCCATTTCTTTTTCAGTCTTCACCTGAATTTCTGATCTCTTGCTCAATATCTGCTATAACCATATAATTACGTTATGCGTCTTTTCTTGAAAATAACTGTCACACTTATTATTTCTTCGGTTTTGCACTGCGTCATCCCATCGGGAACGATAGAGCCCTTCACTATGTCTCTGCCTGAAAATATATCCGATACAATTTCCCCGTTTCAGTCAGTTCCTCTCTGCTTCTCAAGGGCAATCAGTGACACCGGCCAGATTTCCTTCAGTATCAAACCACTTTTCGAGCAGTACTATTACACAATCTCTGCGACAAATGACACTGTTTTCATTGTGCCTTCAGAACCATTTCCGGGTAATACCCGTTTCGTAATACGGGCAGATAAGAGGATTATGTCGGTTAATGATGAGCCACTCTCTGTAGATTCGGTGGTTTTCTTTACACATGCCTTCGAACGGGAACCCAATAATACCATTGAGACATCAGACCATCTTCCCAAAAAAGTCTTTGGCACCCTCTCCTCGGCCAATGATACCGATTATTTCAGCATAAGAGATACCTCTATAAATAAATTTTATATAATCGCCAGCGGATCCCAGACCACTTTTGCTGTTCAGGACAGTCTCGGGAGCAGGACTCCTGAGCGCAGCTACAGAAACAGAGATACAATCACCGCACCGGATTCCTTCAAAGCACCTCTTTATCTGCTGGTTTTCTCCTACCGTAAATCGGTAGGGGGGTATTATGAAACAGGTCCGGTTTACTGATCAGCAGTGTTCTCCGTAATCATCCCTTGACTTCTCTTTACGACTCTGTCTTTTTGTTACAGCAAATCTCTAAAGGATTCTTGTAAGTTTATTATTGACAACGCATTAAAAATAAGGTAACTTTTGGTACTGCTTATCCGGGAGGTGGTTTGGGGAATAAAAAACCGGTTGTATCGGTTATCGGCAGGCCAAATGTGGGCAAATCGAGCCTGTTTAACAGAATAATCGGGAAGAGAGTTGCAGTTGTTGATGATGTTGCCGGTGTCACACGGGATCGGCACTATTTCACAGCCAACTGGAACGGACACGAGTTCATTCTCATCGATACCGGAGGAATGCTGCCGAGCAGCCGTGAAAAGATGGCGGAAGCGATTCACGAGCAGGTGCATATTGCTGTAAAGGAATCGGATCTGGTCCTGTTTCTGATTGATGCTAAAAGCGGCATTACCGACCTTGACATGCTGATTGCGAAGCAGTTAAGGAAGGCTGCGTCTGAAAAGACTATCCTTGTTGTAAACAAAGCGGATTCCAGGAAGGTCGAATATGAGATTAACACCTACCGTGCTCTTGGCATAGACAGCATCTACCCGGTTTCCGCGCTTCACGGCCTGGGTGTAGCGGATCTTCTTGATGTTGTAATCGAACGCATAAGCGGATCCCTTGTTCCTCCTGAGCAATCCCTGGAGCCTGTGTTGAAACTGGCCATAGTGGGACGTCCCAATGCCGGAAAATCATCACTGGTAAACAAGCTTCTTGGAAAAAACAGAATGATAGTGCATCATGAACCAGGAACAACCAGGGATGCAATTGACACCGAGATGCTTTACAAAGACAAGAGAATCGTGCTGATAGATACTGCGGGGCTGCGCAAGCGCTCTCATGTCAGGGAGGACATGGAATACTATTCCAATCTCAGGGCAATTCAGAGTATCGAACGTTGTGACATCTGTGTTCTTGTCGTGGATGTAAAAAACAAGATCGGCGTACAGGATCTTCGGATTGTCAAAAAGATCCAGGAGATGCGTAAAGGGATGCTTCTGGCCTGGAACAAATGGGATACTGTGGAGAAGGACCATAAGACTTTTGATCAACTGGTCGCAGCCACACGCGAAGAGTTTATGGAACTGCGTTACATACCTATGGTTTCTATCTCGGCTCTTACTGGTCAGAGAGTTACAGCAGTAATCGACACTGCTTTGGAGATAAAAGAGCGGCTTAAAACCAGGGTTCCATCTGCAGAATTCGAGAATAGAGTTTTCAGTTGGGTCAGATCCCACCCTCATCCTGCAATTCCCGAAAATCCGGTAAGATTTCTCGGTGCAAAGCAGGTAGATGCGCCTTATCCACTCTTTAAATTTTTTGTCACCAATCCAAAGCAGATTTCTCCGGCATATATCCGTTATTTGTCCAACAAGATCTACGAAACATATAATTTTGAAGGTTGCCCCTTGATACTGGAGTTCCGTCCCATAGCCAAGGCGAAACATCGGGGCAGTGCAGGGCAGACCGAAACCCGGGAGGAAGTGTGAAAATAGGCATTCTTGGTGCGGGGAGCTGGGCTATCGCCTTGTCGGTTCTCCTGCATAGACGTGGTCATCAGATTGTGATGTGGGAGTTCAATCCCTCTGATGCTGAAATGCTCAGAGATAAAAGAGAGCATTCTGTGAAGCTTCCTGGAATACATATTCCGGAATCTATTGATATTGTAAACGATATCCGGCCGGCGATCCAGCTTTCGGATTATATGGTTTGTGCGGTTCCGTCACAGACTATGCGTTCAACGATGAAGTGTGTATCAAAATCGGTTGAAAAAGCTTGTGTTAATATGATACAGGGATGGGTTGTGGTGTCCAAGGGGATAGAAAATGACACTCTGAAGCTTATGACAGATGTAATAATGGATGAAATCCCCGGGTTGTCAACTGATAAGCTGGCAGCGCTCTCCGGACCTTCTCATGCTGAAGAGGTCTCAAGAGATATTCCCACCACTGTGGTGGCTGCATCTGACAATTTGAAACTTGCTGAAATCATCCAGGAAGCCTTTTCAACAGAGGTTTTTCGTATCTACACAAATTCCGATATGCGGGGAGTGGAACTGGCTGGAAGTGTGAAGAATGTAATCGCTCTGGCAGCAGGAATCTGTGATGGACTCGGGCTCGGGGACAATACAAAGGGTGCGCTTCTGACAAGAGGTATAGCGGAGATGATGAGGCTGGGGGAAAAGATGGGAGCACAGAGTTCTACCTTTTCCGGACTGGCAGGTATCGGAGATCTGATAACGACTTGTATAAGTAAACACAGCCGGAACAGAAAAATGGGTGAGCTTATAGCATCCGGTCTCAATCTCCAGCAGGCTCTTGACAATATGACCATGGTCGCCGAAGGAGTTCAGACTACAAAATCTGTGTATGATCTGTCCAGAAAACTCGATATTGAGATGCCAATTACTCAGGAAGTATACAAGACACTTTTCGAGAATAAAAGTGCCAGGCTTGCAGTGCGGGATCTGATGCTGCGGGAATCCAAGCCTGAATGGTGGTAAATATAACCGGTTACTCTTAAGAGGTATTTTATGGTCAATATCAAAAAGGCATACTATTCAATCAGTGAAGTCTGCAGTCTGACCGGCCTCGAACCGCATGTTCTGCGGTACTGGGAGAGTGAGTTTTCCCAATTGCGTCCAAAAAAGAATCGCGCGGGTAACAGAGCGTACAGGCAGAAAGATATAGATTTAGTAAACTATATCAAATTTCTGCTTTACGAAGAAAAATTTACCATCCCCGGAGCCAAGAAAAAGCTCTCTGAGATAAAGGAAATTCCCGAGACCGGGCAGATGAAACCCGATCTTCAACTGGCTCTGGATATTCCTGAGGAAAAACCATCCCAGCCCTCCTCTCAAAATGCGGCTGAAAACCAGAAAGAGTATATCGATGAAATCAGAAAAGAACTCACCGGCATTCTCTCCATTTTGAAGGAATAAAGAGCAGGGCTTACATCTCTCTTCAACTCGGAATCGGTATCTAAACCTTCTTCCGTAATTCAAATCAAAGTAATCACATCTTAAGTCATATTAATCAGTGGTCCTCTTTTTGGACAGCACTGGCCGCAGCGCATCGATAACCGACGACACCGAAGTGTAAGAGTCAATTGAGTAGTACTGATACCATCCGCAATTTCTTTCGCACTCACGCATCACCTGTCTTGCCTGCTTTGCCTCCTCTGAACGAAGCCATTCGCAGAGATCCACAGTTTTCAGGTCCGGTCCTTTTTTGCCGAGGATATGGCAGGGATAATACAGGAATCCGTCAGGTGAAATTATTACTGATGCTGTAGAGCATTTTTGCTTTCTGTAAGCGCTGAAATAGCCTTGAGGTGTATGAATCGTGGCAGGATAGATCTTTCTTAGATAAAGCAGCTTTTTTTCCAGCAGATCAAGATCAGGAAAGTAGTTTTCTGTTTTATCCATGTGTGCCGCAGGGATTACTACTATGTTTGCACCCTGCTCATGACAGAGTCTCACTTTTTCATCCAGTGACTCCACTGTATCTCTGGTTACAACTGTCTGTACCGATACCTGGAGGGGAAGCCTGGAGAGTTCAGGCAGAAGTTTGAACATTTCCAGGTTGTCGTGCCCCTCATCGATCGAGACATGAAGGAAATCTATATACTTTGCATACTCATCCAGAGGATACGATGTGAGATTTTTTACACTTGTAGTAAACAGGAGATAAAACCTGCAGCTTCGGGCAAACCGGAGCAGCTCCCCGATATCTTCCCGAAGCAAAGGCTCACCACCCTCAAAGCTTACCATCAGTACCGGTGAACAGGAGAGGTTTTTGAGGATAGCCTTGACCTCCTCAGTGGAGAGATCCTTCACAGGATCTTTTTTTACGTTGCAGAATGGACAGCCGAAATGACAGCGTGATGTCAGCTTGAAAGATGCGTAAAAAGGATAAACCGGTTCCCGTATTATGGAATTGTATAGGATCCCTTTGAGAGTCGGCAGATAATTCTGAAGAGGCATTATTCTCATATATTCACTCCGGAATGGAATAGAGAAATATAGTTTCAGCGGCCATTTATATTTTAGTAGTAGGTGCATTTTCCCAATCGGGGTCGGAATCGGTATCGAAACCAATGACATTGTACCGGTATGATATTATCGATACCCGATAAACACTGACAAACAGGTAAAACATGAAAAACTGGATAACCGTATCAGCAACAGTGGTTTTCTGTGTGATGATCACCAGTGCCGGCCCGCTTGACCGGGTAACAATGTCCTATGAACAGAAGATATTCGTGTCTGGAATCAACGCTGCCTGGAAAAATTTCGGAGGCGATGTGGGCAAGTATCCTCTTGATTCGCTCTGGTTTGAGGAAATGATTCAGGGTGTGGCGGATTCAGGGGGAAATGCGGTACGATGGTGGCTGTTTACAGACTGTTCAAATGATCCTCTCATAGATCCGGTTACAAAGCTTACTACAGGACTTGGTGAATCTACAGTGGCTAATATCAGAAAGGTGCTGGACATGGGGTACTCCCGCGGTGTAAGCATCGATCTGTGTCTGCTGTCTTTTGACATGATGAAAACTGGAAAGACTGGTGTCGATATAGAGGCAAACAAGATGATCCTGCAGACCGATGAGGGACGCAAGGCATTTATTGACAATGCTGTGGTTCCACTGGTGAGGGCTATCGGACACCATCCTGCAATTCTATGCTGGGAGATTTTCAATGAACCGGAGGGGATGGTGAAGTCGATTGCGGGTGACTGGGGAAGTATGGCCTCAGGAATCGAGATCACCGATGTGCAGAAAACAGTAAACCAGGTGACCGGGGCTATTCACCGGGCAGTTCCGGGAGTGCCGGTAAGCAACGGATGCTGGGCCTTTATCGCAGGGTCAAATACCATCGAGGGAGACCACAACTACTACACAGATTCTGCGCTTGTAAGTGTTGGCGGTGATCCGGATGGAACGCTGGACTTCTATATGGTTCATTACTATGAGTGGGCCGGGACCAAACGATCCCCCTTCCACCATCCTGCCTCCTACTGGGGACTCGACAAGCCTCTTGTCATCGCAGAATTTCCTGCAAAGGGCCTTTCTGATTCTTTAGGCGGACTGACGCCCGCGCAGTGCTGGAACTATCTGATGGAAAACGGGTATGCAGGCGCGATGGGCTGGACATATACAGCGCATGATGGTTTTGGGGGGCTGCCTGAGGCGGGGCAGGGGATGCGGGCACTTAAGACATCCGCATCATCAGATGTAACACTGGATTTCCCTCCGGTAGCCGGGGATGACTGGTATGCTGATACCACCGGTAAAACCCTGACTGTTGCGGCTCCTGGTGTGCTTGCAAATGATAGAGATCCTACACCCGGGCAGACCTTGTCTGCATCGCTTATAACACCGGTATCCCATGGCACAGTTGCCCTCAATTCAGACGGATCGTTTACTTATACACCCGCAGCGGGGTGGGCAGGTACCGATCGTTTTGTGTATGCCTTAAGGAGTGGCGATGCATCGGATACAGCCACGGCTGTGATCAGGATGCTTGATCCTTCCAAAGGGGTATTTTTTGCGCCTCCCAGAGCAAGTCAGTGGCAGATCTATGCCGGGTGGGGGACTTTTTCTGTTGCAGACCTTCAGACTGGAATGGGGATGAATCATTCTCAGTGGGGAAGTGCCTCGACATGGATAGTCGGCGGCGGAGTTCCGGTTACCTTGACCGCGGAAGAACAGACTGTGTCTGTCCAGGTGCTCAATGATCCCTCTTCACAGTGGGCCGTGCTCAGGTTTCATTTGACAACGCAGGCCGCGGTGGGTAATTACGGACCGACTGACACCACAGTGAACATCATAGAGCTTACCCCGAAAGGAACCGGTAAGGACGGGTTTACTGAATACCGCGGAACTTTTACCCCCGGATCAGCGGGAACTTTCCTTCCTTCATTGCAGTTTATCTGGGATGACAGTGACGGGAACGGTCCCAACTACAATCATCAGAGTGTGATCCGTGATCTGGAGATCTTTCCATCCAGTGATTTTGTCGGGAGCAGAAATGCCGGAGGAGATTTACGGGCCAGAGTGTCTGGTATCAAATGGAAAGTATCCGGGCAGACTG
>JAAYIG010000138.1 GCA_012523595.1 Fibrobacter sp. | reverse complement strand
TTGAGAATTACCTGAACCTTCTCTGGAGTATGTTCCAATCTGATATCGATGTCTTCAGCCGGCCGTGGTTATACTACTGGCTTCTGATCCCTGCAGTCGGCTACTTTATTTTTTTCTTCATCAAATGGACAGTACTTACAACGCCGGTCTGGCTCCCGATTGCGCTTGCACTTTCCCCATTCAGGTGCAGGGGAAAGAAATAAATCCTTCATTTCCGGTCAGTCAGAAGATCATGACAGTTCTTCGGTATTGGCCAGAACCGGTGCGGTGGCCTCCTTGATATCTTCCTGATCTGCTTCAGCGATATTGAGCAGATGATCCTTTATGCGGCGATAAGCCGTAAGAATTTCGGGGTAAACTAATGTGATAAGAGGATCGAGCTGTTTTACAGATAATTTGTCCAGGTGACGGGACCGCATTTTGCGGAAAAGGTGGGTTATTGCATCACTGCGGGATTTGGCTTTGATATGTATATTGACATCCCGTTTACAATGTGCTTTGAAAACCATGTTGAAATACTCATCCACAACATCATGAAATTCCAGCACATTTTTCGCCTCTTCCTGCTCCAGGACCAAACCGGCGTTTTCAAGGCGAAGATGAAGTTTGAGAATTGAGACTATATAATCACTTACAGATTCGTATTCATCAGCCCGGCGCAATTGCTCCTGAGCTTCTCTGGTGATAGAGGAAACAAGCTCCTGAGAGAGCAGGTTGGTGAGAAATGTTATAACCTCTTCCTGCATTCTATCAAGTAACTGCTCCTGATTGAAGAGCTTATCCACCGCCTCTTTTCCTCCGGTTTCGCCACTGATTATCTCCCGAAGTGAGTTCATCATATTTCTGGTGATCTCTCCCATCCTGATCACCTCCCGTCTAGACTGTTCAATCGAAATCATTGGAGTATCGAGGAGACGGGAATCGAGGTGAGTGAGAGAAGGAACAATGGATGTTTTCTCTTTGAAGAGGTACTCAAGAAAACGGGCGAGAAGATGAGTAAAGGGCAGAAACAGGATTGCCAGAAAAACATTGAAAATAGTGTGGGCCAGAGCGATTCTGGTGGCAATATCGATGCCTCTGTGCATTATCACGCCAAGCAATCTCAAATAGGGGAAAAAGAAGGGTACGATTATCAAAACTGCTGCTACTTTAATCAGGATATGAGCATAAGCAACGGTTCGTGCCTTGATTGTGGCATTGAGTGAGGCAAGAAAAGCAGTAATCGTTGTACCGATATTCTGACCAAGCACCAGGGCCACCGATGTGTCAAAATCGATTACCCCCGCTCTTGCCAATGTGATAGTCATGGCAATAGTCGCAGATGATGACTGGATAATGGATGTCACCAGCGCACCAATCAGTACACATTTGATTACCCCGAGATAGTCTTTAGGCGAGAAGCTTGAAAAAAGGCAGATGAATCCCTGGTGGCTACGCAATGGTTCCACACCCTTTTCCATCAGCAAAAGACCGAAAAAAACCATCCCTAAACCCATTATGAGCATATAGATGAAGCGGCTGCGTTCGTGTCTGGAAAAGAGGTAGAATAAACCGGAAATACCTGTAATCAAAAGGCCATACTTTGTAATCTTTATTGCCACTATCCAGGCTGTGACCGTGGTACCTATATCCGCACCTATTATGACTCCAATTGATTGCTGAAGAGTCATGACTCCCGCATTCACCAGACCAATAAGCATCACTGTAGTCACTGAGCTGGATTGTATTGTCGACGTGACAAAAAGGCCTGTTCCGCATGCTGCAAGGCGGTTATCTGTAACCAGGGAGATCATCTTGCGCATCTTGCTGCCCGCAACTGCCTGAACACCGTCAGAGAGATACTTCATTCCAAGGAGGAATATGCATAATCCTCCTATTACATTAGATGTCATCAAAATTAAAGCACTGAAAGTAAGATCCGGGCTCTCCATGCTATGGGCTATCCTGGTAACAAGGTTAATGGTTGAGGTTGAAAATAAAGTACATGTATTTGCATACAGGTTTTACAAATTGTTCTGTTGTATTTGCCTGCTATGTGGTGTTGAAGATGGAGATGATATCAGGTGGGTATAACTCATCAATATTCCTTCCTGAGAGGTTACTACAAAGTTCCCAAAATTACATGTACAGAACCAATATAATTTTCTGCTTCAGAAAAAATGGTAAAGAATTCGATTAATAACCGGAATTGTTAACATCCTTTGTGATCATATCGGGGCAAAAGGAACCGGATAATTCCGGCAGCTCTGAAGCAATAATACCTGATAACAAGCATCGATAAATGATTCCAGTATCCCGTCCGCAGTAGTTTTCCGGTTAATTATACTAAACAGTATTATACCAAATAGTATAAAATTTTATACAATTTAGTATAATACCGAATAGTATTATATTTATCATTAAATCCATCAGGAGAGGGAAACATGAATCCTTTCAGGTATGGCCAGGTTGTCTTTAAAAAGAACTACTGCAGGCGTCCTGACCTTGAAAAAAGGCTGCAATCGCATCTCTTGTCCGGACAGAATATCTATATGGAAGGGGAGCGCCGCACGGGTAAGACGTCTCTGATTTTTCATGCCGTAGAACAGATTAAATCCAGATGGCTGGTTTATATCGATCTCCTTGAGGTAAAAACCATTGAGGATGTCCATAAACGGGTGCTCAATGGTATGGCAAAGGCCAGGAAAGGGAAGAATCTCCTGGAAAATCTCATTAAAAGTGTAGCCGCACTAAGGCCGGTACTCTCCTTTGATCCGATTACTTCTACTCCCTCCATTTCTATAGATACGGCTCTTAAGCTCAGCCCTGACTCTCTTGATGGACTGTTTGATCTTTTCTCAGGGAGGGATTTTAAAGATGCCATAGTCGCAATAGATGAGTTTCAGGACATCAGAAATCTTGCGGAATCAAACCAGGTTCTGGCGATAATGCGGAGCAAGATACAATTACTGCAAAATATCCCCTTTATCTTCTGCGGAAGCATTCGCAGTGAGATGCACATGATGTTCAATGATCCTGAAAGCCCGTTTTTTAAATCGGCTTTGCGGCTTGAAGTCGGGCCAATTGACAGAATCTCATTCAGCGAATTTATCAGGAATAAATTTCTGGAAAAGAAAATGAAGATATCCTCACAGGTGATAGACAGGATATTGGAGATTGCGGATGAGAATCCTGGCGACACACAGCAGTTGTGTTCCGCTATCTACGCTATCAGCGAGCCGGATACGGTGATCACTGAAGACACTATAAACATGGCCCTTCAGTATCTTTTTGCCGGAGAGCGCAAGGGTTATGAGACCAGTCTCGCGAGATTGACATCGATACAGTTCAAGTGCCTTACAACTGTAGCAAAACTGGGGGGCAAAAACACCTTTTCCAGAGAATTTATTAATGCCTCGGGAGTAGCACTTCCAGCGACGATCCGGAAAGCATTGCAGAGGCTTGAGGAACTGAAGATTCTCTTTACCAGAGATGGGGAGTACAGGTTTGTAAATCCGTTTTTCGGATGGTGGCTCGCGCACATGAATTACTAAAAGTAAATACTTGCCGTGCGTGCGGTATTCTTATCCTTTACTGTGAAGCGTGTGGAGTTGTATTTTCCAGTTTCAGGTTTTGTATCCACAGATTCAGAAAAAACAGAAACCTTTTTCTACAGTCAAAATCAGGAAATCTCAGAATCATGAAAACAGATGTCAAAAAGATCCGCATTATGCCCTGTCTGGATATGCAGAACGGCCGGGTTGTTAAAGGTGTGCATTTTATAGATATACGGGATGCAGGAGATCCGGTGGAGTGTGCAAAAGCCTACTGCGAAGCTGGAGCAGATGAGATTGCCATGCTCGATATCACGGCCACTGTGGAGAACCGTCCGACAATGCTTGCAGTAGTGAGACGGGTTGCAGATGCAGTGACGATTCCTTTTACTGTTGGCGGCGGAATTAACAGCGTCAAATCTGCTGAAGATGTTCTCAATGCAGGTGCCGATAAGGTTTCTACAAGCAGTGCCGCTTTCCGTAACCCTGAATTGATAAAAGAGATGGTCAGGGAGTTTGGGCCGGACAAGGTGACAGTTGCGATCGATGTAGATAAAAATGATACTATGCCTTCAGGGTATGAGGTTTATATCGACGGGGGCAGGACGGCAACTGGTACCGATGCTGTGGAATGGGCCAGACGGGTTGACGGTTTTGGGGCGCCTGTAATCCTGCCAACCAGTAAAGCCGGTGACGGGGCGCGAAACGGGTATGATCTGCCTGTTATCCGTGCCATGAAAAGAGCAGTGAATGCAGAGATTGTGGCATCAGGAGGCGCTGGAAAACTGGAGCACTTTCCGGAAGCAATCGAAGCGGGAGCAACTATCCTGCTTGCTGCATCGGTTTTCCATTTCGGCACTATAAAGATTCCTGATCTCAAAAAGTATCTTGCCTCCCTGGGCTATAATGTCAGTTAAGCCTCAAATGTTCTCTTCGGGGTCGGTATCGGAATCGGCATCGGTATCGAAATAGAGGAATAAGATAGACTCAAGCCAGGAAAAAACAAACCCCAGCTTAAAATCCGGGAACTGCTGGTTTCAAATCTCCGGATGCTCTTTCTCTGGCAAGCATCATGATAAATTCGGGGTTTGGCAGTCCCCCGAGTCTTTTGCAGGTTTCCAGATCATTCCATGCCTCATTGTATCGCCTGAGATTGTAAAAGCAGATTGCCCGGTCCCTGTAGGCGTCCGCGTCATCTGGAATCAGCCTTATAATTCTGGAACAATCATCCGCAGCCTCAGCATGCATTCCCAGTACCGAATAGCTAACAGCCCTGCCTTGCAGGGCCCGAACCATCGTTGAGTCAACCGACAGTGCATTTGTGAAATGGACAATCGATTCCCTGAATTCTCTCTCTGCAGTTTCGAGCTCATTTCGTTCTGAATATTCACCGGCGATTTTTGAGTGTGCAGATCCCAGATTGCAGTGTGCTGATGAAAACTTCGGGTCGAGATTTACTGCAGACTTGAAGTCCTCAATTGCCTCGACTGTCCGTCCCATTTCAGCGAGAAGTATACCGCGGTTGTTGAATAGTTCTGCCCTGCCAAGTTTCATCTCTATAGCCCTGCTGTAATCCTCCAGTGCCTCATTAAACCGCTTTCCCTTGTAGAACGCCAGTCCACGGTTTGCATAGGAGAGGGCATAATCCGGATCGGCAGCTATCGCTCTGTCAAACATCTCTATAGCCTCTGAGATCTCTTTGTCCGAAATATTTCCGCCATTTCGATTCAGAATCGACGATCCGATATACATTGCTGCCCGCGCGTTTTTCGGATGCTTTCGGGAGGTATCCAGCCATATACTGAACTCACTTTTGTAGTCTTTGTTACGCTGAACTGTAAGATTTCCTAAAATGAGTACAGGCGTGACGCTAAGCACTCCTGCAGTGGCTATTCTTGTCAGGGATAGAGCATTTACTTTTTCAAATACTTTCTGAAGGGCATGCGAAATACCGGATACGACAAGGAAAATCAGCGCAGCAAGGGGAAGATACATGCGGTGTTCGGCGGCAGTCTGAGTGAGAACCGGTACCAGACTCGAACTGGGTGAAAGAACTGCAAAAATGAAGATACCGGCGAAAGCAATCTTTGGACGGAAGAGAAAACCGGCTGCTGTAGCGATGATCAATAAAACAGTAAGGGTTATGAAAGGTAATACCTCATTTGCGCTCTTAACCATATATGTCCCGTAATCGAAAACCAGTCCGGATGGCCAGAAGCTTAACTGTAAATAGCGGATCAAAGCCCGGCACTGTGTGAGAATGTACCTGATAATTATCGTACTGTCATTACCAAATCCTGCTGTTCCTCCTCTGCTCTCCGTGCCTGAAACAAGATATGCCAGAATTCCCCAGGTCATTGCCATAGAGAGGTAAAGCGGCCATCTTCGCTTGAGAGTGTTTCTTACATCCGATGACAGAAATAGTGAATCATAAATGAGGGTGATAATCGGAGCAGATATCATGACCTCTTTTGAGGCCATCCCGAGCGCGCATGCGGCGACAGCGCAAGTGCCCCAGAGTATCTTTTTTTTTCGTGTTGATGCTTCAGAAGATCGTATCACAAGGTAAATAGTCAAAAGGTAAAAGAGTGAAACCAGAGATTCGGCTCTTTGTGATATATAGGTAACAGTACTGGTGGTGAGAGGATGCAGTGCCCAGAGAAGTGAAATTGTTAACGCTGTATAATTTGAGTTCCGGCTGAGATGGGTGTCACTGAATCCTTTCTGAAGGGTTTGCCGGGCAATTAAGAACAGAAGTAAAGCTGCAAGGATATGGATTATGATATTGACAATATGATACCCGGTCACATCGAGACCGGAAATCGCATAATTGAGTGCGAAAGACAGATTAAGAACCGGGCGTCCCTGTACCGGGTTTCCAAGACCTGGAGTGGAAAAAATCTGGTCGGGAGGCCAGATTTTTCTTATTGACTCGTTTTTAACAACCGAGAACTCATCATCAAAGATAAAAGGACAGGAGAGAGAGTTCGCATAAACCAGAGCAACAGCCGTTACAATTACCGCGATTGCCGCAATAGAATACTTTTTTGTCTGACCGTTTACCGTTCCAGTCTTTTTCTTTTCTGGAAGGTTGTCTGTCTTTTTTCCGGAGTATCTTTTCTTTTTTGCCATGGGACTGGTCCTCAGGGCTTATAGCCCTGTCCTCTGACAAACACAGAAATCAAAGACCTTTTTCTTTCAGTCTCTTCACTATTTTTCCTCTTCTGAGGAATTCGCGGTATTCAGAAGGATGCTCAGTGAGAAGATGAAGGAGGTATTGACGATTCTTTTCTATGGCTTCCTTGTAAAGATCACGGTCGAGACCCAGGCTGGACCTGAAATGCCCGGCCATATACTCATTAACTCCGTTCAGTGACTCTTTGAACCTTTTGAAGGTATCATCAAAAAAACTCATCGTCTTTTCCATCAGATCCTTCTCGGAAATATATCCGCCCACTTCTCCTTCACGGAATTCATAGTATAAAAACAGAAGCTTTTCAAGGTAGGTCCTGTCAGCCATCTGACCCAGAAGATCGGCTGTGCCAAGCATCTTACCCAGCATCTCGATTTCCGGGCTTGAGAATTCTATCTCCTCAAGTTTAACGTCAATACCGGTACATTTGAGAATAGTGTATGCGTTTTGATAATCAGAGCTGCTATATCCGTGCTCACCCAGATACTTCTTAACAAACGCAATGCTCCTGTTGACATGAGTTTTTGTATGTTTTGCCCCTGTACCTTTGTTGTCATCCAGATTCTGAATAAAACCCACATCGTGCATCAGGGCACAGATAATTGCCAGTTCCAAATTCTTCTCATTGAACCCGACACCCTCAACGGCAGCACCATGGATCAGACGGGAAAGAGCCAGGGCTGTATCGGTTGTGTGCTGAAGATTATGATACTCGGTGTTGCAGGCTTTGTACCCGGGATAATTACCTGCAAAGAGGTTTCTTATATCGGTAAAGGCATTTATAAGACTGTTTAATCGGGCTTCCGGGAATATCAATCTGATTATTCTGCTGATTTCAGCAAAAACTTTTTCCGGGTTGGTCAGATCTATCAGATCGGCAAAACGAACATCATCAGATTTGAAACCGGAAGTGGCCATTATCGTGTTACCTCTTTAATCAGGATTACTGTTAGTAATTAATAAGTATAATATTCTACCATCCTGGATAATCCCGGAAATTGCAGAATTCATCATGTTTTGGAAAAAAGGAAGAATGTTTTTTCAATGTCTGAGTTTTCTCAGCAGAAAAGCGATAATACAGGTGCAGAACCATTGTTTACAACTTTTTATTACTATTCAGATACCGGCCCTGGCTTCAGAAGTTTTGGGGAGGGTATTGAATTGAAGGATACCGTTATTCTCTAATCCACTGAAAATAGAGTGTCTCCTACTGTACAAGGTGCTGATTTGCCCTTAACACCTCAAAAGTGTACTGTTTCAGGCGGTCGGCTGCCTGCAGCAGCATCTGATCATCAGATGGAAAAGGGGCGATCGTTAAAGTTGTCAGCCTGCGGGTTTCCTCGCTGAGAGCCTCCTTATTCCCTTTTGCAAGAGCGTAAACGAAATCAAATTTTGATTCAGCAGAGATGGGCTCGGATTTAATTTTGATTAACTGACCTCCATCATTATCCAGGAAATCAAGCGTACCGTCTACAGTAGCACTTTTCCCCAGAGAAAAGCGGATAACGGTACAACGCAGGGTTTTGTATTTGATTTTTTTTATGTCGTTTCCCAGTGAGTCTTTCTGTACATTACCATTTGCATCAAGCACATATTCCAATCCATCCTCAACCTCTTTGGTCTCTTCGAATTGCGCTGAAGTAGAGAGCTCAGGAGAAATATCTATTTTCCTGATATTAAGTGTGATTGTAAAATCATAGCGGATTCTGGGGTCGGGCCACGTATCGAACACTATCCACTCGTATCCCTGATCCTGCAATCCAATCTTAAGCAGATCCTCTTCAAACGCGTGGGAAAGTCTTTTTCCGGAATTGTTCCTGATTTGAAACAGGACATGGGAAAATGACTTTGCATATGCATCAGAGATTTTCTCATCGATTCCATTAAAAGACGGCAGGTAGTGTTTGACTCTTATGAACCGATCGTAAGCTTGCCTGGAATTGAACCTGTCACCCTTTGCAAGAAGAGACTCTCCCTTGCTGAACAGAAATTCAGCGGCTTTACGTTTGGACTCTATTATATCCTTGTCATAATCGACGTATGTGTAATTTATTCTCTGTTTAATAGATGTGCTGAGAGGTTTTACCAGGTCCTGACGGTTTTCAAGTCTCATGTAACGCTCGTAAATCTCTTCCCATACCTGGGGTTCACCGCTCTGCATGAGGAATTTTAATCTCTGTCTGTCTTCATCGTTGGCAAGGTTATATGCTTGCGCAAGAACATCTATCTCTTTCTGATTGTCAGGATTTTTCATGAGTGCCTGGGCTGATTTAGCCACCGCTCCGTCATAATGGCGCAGTTCAAGCATTTTTCTGGATGAAATACAGGATAATAAGACTATAAGAAGGGGAAAAAACAGCAGTACCCGTTTCATGATTGTTCCATTGATGAGTTTACCTTTATAAGAGCCGTTCCTTTTTAATCTGTCACTGTTTATCATGATATCATTTTTTGGGTCTATCCGGATTTCCCAAACAGTGTAGTTAGATAAGCTCTTTGACATTATATATAGAGTCACAGGCTCCAACAGAGGTATTTTGTTTAATGGTCATTAACAAAAAACAATTTCCTACAAGGAGGAGCCCATGACCAGTAATAAATTACTTTCTCGTCTTCTTAAAATGAAGGGTTTTAAAGTAACCTGGTTTGCTATTAAGGAAAACTCCGGGTTATTGGAACTTGGGGTCAAGCCACATAAAAGCGGTTGCCGGTGTCCCCATTGCGGACGTCGTGGCACGATAGTAGCACGGGCACAATGCCGGCAATGGGATGATGTGGTTGTGTGTGGGATGCG
>JAAYIG010000137.1 GCA_012523595.1 Fibrobacter sp. | reverse complement strand
TGAATCCAAAGGAAGAAAGAGAGAACGCGGTTCGAAAAACAAAGATGAACCTGATCCTGGATGCCTCTATAGAGGTGTTTGCGAGACTGGGTTATCATGCTGCAAGGCTTGAGGATATTGCCGATGCAGCAGGTTTTTCAAAGACAGCCCTCTATTACTACTTCAAGGACAAGGAGGAGATTTTTCTCAACCTTTGTCTCAGAGAGCATGAGAAACTCCTGGAGGAAGTACGGAAAAATACCGCGGATTGCAGCAGTTTTCTTTCTTTCCTGAAAATGATGATCAGGACAATTTTGTCTGTTTTCGGTGAGCATTTTCCGCTTCTTCTTAACATGTCAAATTCCCGAACCATCAAGACATTTGTCGAGACAGACTTTCTGAAGTACAGAGAGGAGATCGATAAATTCAGGGAATTCAGGAATGAGATGGAAAATTACATAATAGAGCGGATAGATAATGGGAAAGCCAATGGAGAGATTTCAAGCGTTCTGGAAAGCGGGGAGATTGCAGATCATCTTGAAGCCCTTGTAAAGGGTGTTTTCCAGCGCTGGTATTTAAAAGGCAGTATGGGTGATATTGAAAAGGAAATCGGCAGCATAACCTCTTTTATCTGTTCCGGGCTGGGCATAAAAGAGAATGAATTATCGGAAAAATGTGGAGGGTAAATTGAGGAGATTAATTATAGCTGGAATTCTGGCTGTGGCGGCTGTTCCATCCCTTGTGGCAGGAGAGCCGGTGATGACACTTGATCAGTGCATCGAAAGTGCATTGAATGCAAACGCAAAGATTATTGTCGCAAATGAAAAGCAGAACGAAAGCGAGGCGGCGATAAAGGAGGCTGCAGCCGGGTTTCTTCCCAAACTGAGTGGTTCAGGAAGTGTTTCGTTGCTTCACGATGCTCCGTATATGCTCTTCGAAATGCCCCCGGGAGCGGTACAGAAGATTGAGACATCGGCCAGGGATCTTTACAATGTGTCAGCATCTTTTACACAGCCTCTTTTTACAGGCGGGAAGGTTGTCAATGGCTACCGTTTAGCCGAGCAGGGCAAATGTATTTCGGAGTGGCAGTTGAAAGCAGCACGCAGGGATGTTATCAGGGATGTGACACAGGCCTATTATACTGTAACCGCTGCCAGGAGAAGCCTTGTAGCGCTCGACACATCGATTGCTCTCCTTGAGCAGATAGTAAAGGATCTGAAGAATGCGGTGGAAGTTGGGATAAGGGGCGAGCATGAGCTGCTTCAGGCCGAAGTGCAGCTTCAGAACCAGAAGATGGTTCGTCAGCAGGCCGCAAACGGAGTGACAGCAGCTCAAGGAAAACTTGCGGTTCTCATAGGCAGGAGTATCGATGAGTCTGTAAATGTTTCAGACTCCATAGTTGAACCGGTCTCATTTGATATTCCTGAGCTTGAGAGTCTTTTAAAGAAACTCAAGACAGAGATGCCGGAACTCAGGCAGATGGATCATCAGCTTCGTATTCTTGAGTTATCTGCAAAGATTGCCGGTTCTGCATACTTTCCCATGCTTGTTACATCGGCCGGTTTTTCAGGCCAGGTTATTGGTGTTGACGACAGGGAGTTTCAGGATTCCTGGACACTTTCACTGGCATTGAAGTGGGATATTTTTGACTGGGGGGCAGCGCTTCAGAAGAAAAAACAGATGCTCTCGCAGGTTCGCCAGTTGAATACAACAAAGGAAGAGCTTACAAAAAACATGGAACTTGCCGTGAGAACCGGTTATCTGGCTGTAAAGGATGCATTTGACAATATAGCCATTACAAGAAAGAGCATCGAGCAGTCAAAAAGGGCTTACGATATAACATACGACAAGTTTGGACAGGGACTTGTGCCCAACAGTGAGCTTTTAACTGCGCAAAGTACAAAGCTTCAGTCTGAGATTTCCTATTACAGGTCTCTCAGTGATTACTATTCCAAACGTGCTGACATTGAATATCTCTTCTCCTCGAAATAAAGATACCGAAAGGATGGTAAAAAAATGAATCGCTGGCTGGCATCATCGAGTTTTCTGAAAACCTGTATAGCGGTTTCGTTACTGGCGGCTTTTTTACCGGGATGCAACCGGAAAAAAGAAGTAGAATCAGATGTCAAATACGAAAAAATTGTGCTTCCGGTGAAAGCCGCGGTAGCAAAGAGGGGTAATATTTCCCAGACACTGAATTTCTCTGGAAATATCGATGCTGTAAAACGGGCATCCATTGCACCTCTGTCCCCCGGAAGGATAAAGAAGATCTTTGTCAAAGAGGGTGACTATGTCAAAGAGGGGCAGCTTCTCGCAAAAATGGACGATTACGGTCTTCAGCAGGCTCTCGCCAATCTCCAGCAGCTCCAGGAGGATTATCAGAGGTTAAAAACTCTCTATGAACGTGGAAGCGCAACTGCACAGCAGTATGGACAGATAAAGGCGGCTTACGATGCTGCAAAGGCCGGATATGAAAACCTGAAAAATTCAGTTGAACTCCGTGCTCCCTATGCCGGAACAATTATTGGCAGGCATTTTAACGAGGGAGAGATTTACAACGGGACACCCGGAATGGATGGTGTTACTGCTATTGTTGCTCTGGCACAGCTTGGGATGATGAAGATAGAAGTGATGGTGCCTGAGCAGGAGTTTGTGCTCTTAAGAACCGGGCTCTCTGTTGAAATAAGGACAGATGCGATCCCGGACACGGTATTTGAGGGCAAGTTGACTACTGTAAACCCTGCATTGAACCGTATGAGCCGTTCTGCACGTGTCACGATTGAAATCAGAAACCCCGGATACCGTCTCAAACCGGGCATGTTTGCGCGTGTAAAAGTTGCAACAAGTTCAAAAAAGGACGTTGTTGTGATACCGGCTCCTGCAGTTGTAAGCCGTGACGGGGAACAGATTGTTTTCACTGTTGAAAACAAGGCTGTTCCATTCACTACAAAGCCTCAGATTGTCAAGGTTCAGACAGGAATAGTAAATGATGAGATGGCCGAGATTGTTTCCGGTCTTCAGGAGGGTACAGTGGTTCTGAAAGATAATAATGTCAGCCTTCTTGAGAACACTGATATCCAGGTTACCTCAATAGAGAATTCTGGCAAGGAGTAAACATGACGCTTTCACAATTCTCGGTAACCAGGCGTGTCACGATAAGCATGCTTGTGCTTATCATAATACTGTTTGGGATTATTTCGTTTACAAAACTGGGATTGGATCTTTTTCCGGAGCTTGAGTTCCCGATCCTTACGGTTACAATCTCCTATCCCGGCGCTGCTGCCGAGGATGTGGAGGAGCTTATTACCCGCCCGGTTGAGCAGGTGATATCAACCATCAAGGGTCTTGACAAGCTCAATTCTACCTCATCCGAAGGAATGTCGATAATAACTGCTACATTTGACTGGGGAACAAACCTTGATTTTGCGGGTCAGGACATCCGGGAAAATATCAGCCGTATACGCAAGTATATGCCTGAAGGGATTGAAGATCCGATGGTTTTCAAGTTTGATGTCTCCCAGATGCCGGTGATCTTCTACGGGGTATCCGGGATGAGCAGCACATCTGAGCTGAAAACCTACCTTGAGCAGACTCTGGCCCCCAGGATTGAGAGACTTGACGGGGTTGCAGGAGTAGTTGTAGGCGGAGGTAAGGAGAGAGAGATAAATGTATACCTGGACAAGACCCGTCTTGACATTTACAAGATAAGCCCCGAAATGGTAATGGCGGCAATCGGGTCTGCAAACTCCAATGTTTCCAGCGGTCATGTCAAAGCGGGCCATCAGGAATACACAATCCGGACCATGGGTGAATACCCTGATGTCAAGTCTGTTGCAGGTACCATCATTACTGTGATAAACGGCTCTCCAGTAAGAGTGGGAGATATAGCGAGGGTGGAAGACACTTTCAAGGAAGAGCGTCACATAATGAGGCTCAACGGCAAGGATGGAGTTGTGCTGTTTGTTACTAAGCAGAGTGGATCAAATACTCTTGCTGTGGCGAACAATATCAAAAATCTCCTGAAGGAACTTCGCCCATCAATGCCTCAGGATCTCACTTTCATGACAATCTTTGATCAGGGTGAAATGGTTGAAAAGGCAACCGGAAACGCAAGCAGTTCTGCTGCCCTGGGAGCTTTACTGGCAGTACTTATCCTGTGGCTTTTTCTTCGCAACTGGCGTCCCACACTCGTTATCACTCTTGCCATACCGATATCGATTATCACAACTTTCATAGGGTTGTATGCCCTGGGTTATACATTTAATATCATCACCATAGGAGGTTTCGCCCTCGCGGTGGGTATGCTGGTTGACAATGCGGTTGTGGTGATTGAAAATATTTACCGTCATCTCGAACTTGGCGAGCATCGCAACACTGCAGCTATCAAGGGCACAAATCAGGTATTTCTGGCTATTACGGCATCAACTCTGACTACTGTGGCTGTTTTTGTGCCACTTTCTCTTGCCGGTGGATATGCCGGTAAATTGGCCAGACCTTTGTCACTGACAATCTGCGCAGGACTTGCCGCATCACTTTTTGTCGCAGTTACGATTATACCGATGATGGCATCGGTGATATTCAAAAAGCGTACATTCCACAAGGGTGAAGAGTCTGTCGAGGCACATGGCGGAAGAATATTTCAAATGGTTACAAAGATGTACGAGGGCGGATTGCGCTGGTGTCTTAACCATTGGTTCCTTGTGCTTGGTACCACTTTTATTCTCTTTATCTTAAGCCTTGCCGGAATAAAAGTGATCGGTGGAGAATTTATCCCTGAGGGTGATGACGGCATGGGGCAGATCATGATAAGGATGCCTGTAGGGACAAATCTTGACGAAACCAACAGGCTGGTTACCGCGATAGAGAAGAAGATCATTTCCATCCCGGAGATGGAAGGTGTTGCGGTGATGATTGGAAGGATCGATGACCGCGGCGGAGAGGGAGCCAGTGATGTCAATGAGGCACAGATCTTTTTCCGTCTGGTACCTTTTGAGGAGAGGGTGCGTTCCACTAAACAGGTGATAAATGAGATCAGGCAGTCTGTACCTGAACTGCATGATGTCATCATCGAGTTTCCATCAATGGGTGGAATGGGATCCGCAACCAGTCCCGTAGAGTTGAAGTTTTACGGCAAGGAACTTGACCAGCTTAAAGCATTTGCCGATTCAGCAAAAGTGAAGCTCTCAAAGATGAGCGGATTATACGATGTAAATACATCCATGCGTGAAGGTAAACCTGAGCTTAGAATATTTCCGGACCGTGACAAGGCTGCTTTAATGGGACTCTCGATGCTTGATATCGGTAACGGGATAAAATACGCCAATTTAGGGCAGGTTATAACCCGGTACAGAGAAGCAGGTGACGAGTACGATGTCAGAATCAGGCTTGATGAGGCTGACCGCTCAACAAGAAGCAGCATCACATCTCTGCCCCTTATCTCCCGTTCAGGTGTTGTAAGTCAGGTAGGTAATGTCGGTGATATAGTCAAAACCACAGGGCCTATCACCATCGAGAGGGAAAACAGGGTAAGGAAGATTTCTGTGACCGCCAATACAAAAGAGAGGAATATCCAGGCATACATTGAGCAAGTCAAGGCGGAACTGAAACCTCTTGAGGCGAGCATGCCAAACGGGTATTTCGTGGAATACGGCGGGTCTTACAAAGACATGCAGGAAACATTCGGTGATCTCCTCTTCGCCTTTGCAATAGCAGTAGTTCTTATTTACATGGTTATGGCTGCACAGTTTGAGAGTTTTTCTCAGCCCTTTGTGGTTATGTTTACAGTGCCGCTTGCCTTTATAGGAATCGTTGGGGGACTTATGATCATGGGTCATCCTTTGTCTGTGCCCGCGCTTATGGGAGTGATTATCCTTGCCGGTATAGTGGTTAACAACGGTATAGTGATGATCTCCTTTATAAATGATCTGCGTAAAGAGGGTGTTCCGAAGAGAGAGGCAATCGTCCGTGGTTCAGTTCTCCGTCTGCGCCCGATTCTCATTACCTCTTTGACAACCATTATTGGTGTGCTGCCGATGGCACTCAGTACAAAGCAGGGTTCAGAAATGCAGAGTCCGATGGGTACAGTGGTAGCATTCGGGCTTCTGACATCAACACTGCTTACACTGTTTGTAGTTCCTATACTCTACAGTGCGGTAGACAGGATCAGCCACTTTACAAGAAGCCGTGTAAAGAAAAAAGTTCTGGGGCATACAGACTGATTCCCTCTGCCATCAGATCCGGCACTCAGTTTTTTCAGCCGGTGGCGTCAAGCCACCGGCATTTTTTTTCTGCCAGGATTACAAGGTCTGTACCCTGGGGTCTATCCCAGACCACTGAATTTTCCGGAAGTGTCCAACCGGATGTCGACGAATCACTCCACCGAAGTGCTACGCCGAGGTGCTATGCGGAGGCGAGCCTCACCACCACTCAGAGTTGCTTTTCAAACATTAAAAATTGTATTTACTCTCACAAATCGTATCACCCGAAACACTTCAGGAGTTGTACTATGTCGCATATCTTGCAAAAAGTCTTCCTGTCATTTTTCCTTCTGGCCATTGCAAATAACGCAGAACAGAGAAAAACAAAAATCGCTGTTTTACCGTTCTCGGTCTCCACTGATATCATAGGCTCATCCCAGGATCGCAGCAATCTGGGAAAAATCCTGACCGATAGAACAGGTTCAACTGTTGCCTCACAGGGCAGATTTGAGATTGTGGACAGGATGCAGCTTGAAACACTGCTTAAGGAAAAGTCTCCTGAATCAAGTGGAACCATCAATGATTCTACTGCGGTTGAAGTCGGGAAAGCCTCCGGAGCAGACCTGGTTGTTCTGGGAACAGTTGACTACTACCGCGCAGAGTATTCCGGGGAGGGTATAACAGCGCAGATCTCCTTAAACGTGCAGTTCATAGATCCGTCAAGCGGAACAGTAAAGAATGCGATTCAGATAGATCAGAGCGGGTCCGGCAGTTCTACAAGCGAAGCACGGCTCAGCGCAGCAGGTAATTCAGTAAATTCCATCGTTGCCAGTATCAAAGAGATGTATCCGCTGGATGCACGTATAGCCAGAGTGGATCCCGGGGAAGTGACTATAAACATGGGGTCAGAAATGGGTATTCGCAAAGGTCAATACTATAAAGTCCTGAGAGAGGGATCGAGAATCATCGATGAATCTACCGGGGAGGAAATTGGAACCGAGAGTATAGAGACAGCGCTGATAAAGGTCACTTCTGTTGAAAAGGATTATTCCAGAGCGAAGGTTGTTAAAAAGAGTGAAAATATCGGTGCAGGCGATATGATCCGGGAGACAAGACCCGGGACAAACCTCGGAATTTCCGGCGGATATGCCTTTAGCGGCGCAGCATCATCCATCGGCTCCGCTCCCACTATCACCTATACCACTTATATAAGATATGGGGATATCGATACCATGACACCTGACTTTTCCGATTTCAAAGCTCTGGAAAAGCTCATGGGCTTTTTCTTATCCATCGATTTTTACCAGATACGAAACACAAATGTCATGACCGGATTCAATTTTGCTTTTATCAACCAATCGGATAAGTTTTCATCTTTCGATTTTGACTTCCGCATCGGATATGAGTTTGCGGTTATCGCGGAACGCCTTTTTATACCGATTGGTGCCGGTTTAGGCTTTGGATCATATACATACAAAATTCCCTACATATATCAACTTCAGAGCCACTTAACCAACTACCGTACCACAGTAATGGAATCGACTGCAATAGAGGAGATCAGTGCCTTTACTTTCGGTGCCGCAGTTTTTTCAGGATTGAGGTTAAAGATTATGAGACATCTGGGTATTTTTGCCCATGCCGGGTATCGCTACCACCCCGCTGTTTCAAAATGGAGTGCAAAGTATATAACATGGGAATGGGACGATGTGATCTGGGATGTCAGGGAAGTCGAGAGAGAGTTCAAGATCGATCAGAAAATGCTCCCCCATAGAGATGTTCAGTTCAAAGGCCTGGACATGCGCATAGGTGTGACATATCTCTTCTAATACTGCATCGGCATCGGTATCGATAACCGGTGCCGCCCCCCAGAAACAGAGCCGGCAAATATTACTTTCATTCTCAAGGCAAAAAATGTTACAATACCTGTTTGATTCAAACAGGATGATTAAACAGGCATATCACAGATTTACTTTGTTAATATCAACCGGGATTTCAGGATGCGTATCATACCATTTATTACAGTCCTTCTTATTTACATTGCGGCAGTTTCCGCCGGCGAGCCCACACCTGTGGAAAAACACGGAAAGCTGAGCGTGAAAGGAAACAAAATAGTCGATCAGCATGGTAATCCGGTTCAACTCAGGGGGATGAGCCTTTTCTGGAGCCAGTGGATGGGAGACTTTTACAATGAGAGTGCTGTCAAATGGCTTGTTGATGACTGGAAAGTCACAATTATTCGCGCAGCGCTGGGAGTAAAGCACGAGGAAACAAAGAGCGGATATTTATACGATGGATCGGAAAAGGAAAAGATAATTACCGTAGTTAATGCTGCAATCAAAAAGGGAATATACGTCATAATTGACTGGCATGATCATTACGCACATAAGAACCAGAAGGAATCTGTGAGATTTTTCAAGGAGATGGCCACCCGTTATGGAGAATATCCAAATGTGATATATGAAATTTTCAATGAGCCTATGAAAGTATCCTGGAGTGATTCAGTCAAGCCCTATTCAGAAGCGGTTGTATCCGCCATCAGATCGGTCGATCCCGACAATTTGATTATCCTGGGCACTCCATCCTGGTGCCAGAATGTTGACGATGCCGCAAATGATCCGCTTGAAGGGGAGAACCTTGCCTATTCGCTTCATTTCTACGCCGCCTCACACAAAGGTGAACTCAGGGATAAAGCCGAAGCAGCCCTTGACAAAGGTGTAGCACTGTTTGTGACTGAATTCGGCACCTGTGTTGCAACCGGCAACGGTTTTCTTGACACTGCTGAGACAGAAGAGTGGTTCGAATTCATGGACAAGCATCATTTGAGCTGGTGCAACTGGTCGATAGCGAACAAGGACGAGACATCCGCAGCCCTCCTGCCCGGCACCCGTCCAATCGGGTACTGGCAGGCGTCAAATTTTACCGCATCAGGAAAGATTATCAGGCGCAAACTCCGTCAGTATGCCGGGATAATCGATGTGGAGGAAGTAAAAGAGAAGAGAAAAAGCTGGTTGCGGGTAAAACCGATAAATTGAGGCAGGAGTATCCGGTTCTGTTTGTCTTCAGGATCGGGGTCAGTATCGGTATCGAAAATACCGATTTTCCATAAATAATAAGATGCCCTTGACATCCAATTCTTCGATACCGATTCCGATACCGATTTCGAAGAGAAGTGTATCAGAACGTATACCCCAGTGAGAAATGCAGTTTTCCGGGACTTTCTCCCTCTCTCCGTCCTATTTTCCACCCGTAAAGAAAACCTATCGGCCCTATCGGGGTAACGTATCTTATTCCCACACCTGCCGAGTAACGGAACTGTTCCGGTGTAATCGTAACAAGCTGATCCTCCAGCCGCCCGACATCGGCAAATGCTGCCAGTTCCAGATTAAAGCCGATATCCAGCCTCGCCTCTATACTTGCAGAAAGGGAGGAATAACCACCGGTGGTGTCATCAGGGTTCAGCAGATTCTCATCAAACCCGCGCACATCTCCGGTTCCGCCTAAATAGAACCTCCTGTCCGCCGGAGTCTCTTTCGCTCCGCCCCAGGGTTTGAGATAACCACCACGTACCACACCTGCAAATGTCAGGAAAGAAAACGGAGACAGATATCCCCTGCCCTCGACCTGTGCTTTCAGGAAATTGTCAACAGTACTACCGATACTTTTGGAAAGTTCAGCAACAGAGGAGATGAACATTCCTTTACGAGGGCGGGTAAATGAATCCCTGCGGTCCCAGGCAAAAGAGGGTTTGAGACTTACGGTGTTACGTGGCCGCAATTCCTCGGGAATCCCGGCTGTATCCACCTGAACACCTCCGATATCCTGAAAAAGCTTACGACGTTCATAGCCCGCTCCAAGGCCAAGCATTACGTCTTTACTCGGAATAAAGGTGAGTCCCCCTGACACTCCGCCCGCGACAGATTTCCAGCTCTGATTCAATTGCGACTCTCTTTCTCCGTAAAACTGGACCGTTGCGCGGATTTTGGTGCCAAAAAGCCTGGGATCAGATATACCCATTTCACCCCTGCAGTCGATCTCATCCACACTGCCTCCACGCACCAGGCTGTCAAGCTGGCTGACTTCTCCTCTAACCCATGCCTCTCTGTTAAACCCGAAGAGATTGCGGTCACCCACCTTTGCATTTAAAAAAGTTCTCTTATCCGACTGATAGCCCCCATCGAGAGCCCCGTAGATGGAGCGTTTCTCAGCTACTTCCACAAACATATGAACCGTATCTCTTTTCTCACGTAAACCGATGGTCCTGAACCGGATAGAGCTGAACAGTCCCAGATCCCTCACTCTCTTCTGGGTATCGACTATATCCTTCAAAGACAACGGCTCACCAGACCTGACCATCGACTCTCTTTCAAGCACTCTTCTGCGGGTACGGAACGCACCGATATACCGGATATCTCCCATGGTCACAAGCGGCCCCTCCTCGATGCTGAACTCCACATCTGCCCGGCTGCTGTCTTCACTCAATGACACAACCGGAGTTACAACTGCATGGGGATATCCCTTTTCAGCGATTATTGTCTGCAAAGAATGAGCACCCCGTTTCAGCAGATCACTTCGGAATGGATCACCCTTTCTGACTGTAATCGCCTTGCCTGTATCCAGGCAGGGGAACCTGGAGAAATCGACAGATACATCGCCTATAAAGGTCCGCTTTCCCTCATCGATGGAAATGACTATCGATACCATATTTTCTGACTGCTCGACCTTATGGTTTACACTAGCGCTGAGAAATCCCCTGGAACGGTAAAGTGTCTGGATAGCGAAAATATCCTCCTGAAGTCTTTCCGGGTTGTAGGCCCTTTTGCTGTCCCTGCCTTTGTCAACATGCAGCATCTGCCCGCGGATAGTCTTCTCATCCAGCCTGCGTGCACCCTTTATGATAATAGATGATACAGTTGTCCTTTTCCCCGCCTTCACAGAGAAATACACTTCTTTTCTTTTATGCTTACGCTTCTGAATAACAGTGTCTGCGATCTCCACCCCGGCACCAAGGAAACCGGCGTTGGCCAGGCGTTTTTCCATTGCCTTGACAGACTTTCTCACACCCGCATTGTTCCTGTTTCCTGTCTTGTGAATCGTAACATCTTTACGCAGAGTACGCTTTCTGAAAGCACGATTTCCTTCGCTGGATATTTTTACCCTGTACCTGTAGCCCTCATCTATATCGAGAATAACCTGTACCAATTTTGTCAGAGAATCGGTAATAACCGTATCGCGTATCTGTACATCGGCGAATCCTTTTGACTTGTAAAGTTCAAGAAGCCCTTTTATGTCATCCTGAAGCACCGTTTCCACAAATCTACCCGCAATTCCCGGCAGCAGCGATGTCCTCCACAATCTCATGCTGCGCTTTATTCGGAAATCTGAAACAGAGTTGTTTCCCCTGATATCAAGTGAGTTAAGCCTGTAAAACGGTCCTGCCTTTATTTTTACTGTAAGGACCTTGTCAGTGCCTGACCGGTGCTGGTACGATGATACCTCAACATACGGGCTGATGAATCCCTCACGCTGATAAAGTGCGGTAATCAGGGAATCCTGAACTTTCATCATCTCTTCAGTGTAAATGTCTCCCGGATAAGTGCTCATCGCCCTCTCTACATCATCCTCAAACAGAGGTATCTCCCTTTTTATACGGATATCACGCACATAAACTGCAGGTGTAAGGAGGAATTTTACTTCTCCGGATGATCTTTCATAGTCTACCTGCTCAAAGAGACGGCACACTTTCAGAGCTTCCAGTGACTGATTCAGCAGCACTGTATCCAGAGGCTCATTGACTTTCAGGGAAATAAGCTTCATCGCTGTTTCGCGAAGATAATCACAATCCCCGGATACTTCACAGGTAACACTGGTGATAATTTCCCGGGAGAAAACGGAAAAAACACATGCAAGGAGTATTATAGCAGATCTGAAAGCCATCAGCGTCTCTCCCATGAGAACCGGATCTGGCCGCCGTAGGCGCCCTTGTCATCGGTTTTGGTGAGATAATACTCCTGGAATCCCTCGATAAGCAGATTCTGCAGAATACGGAATTCTGCTGAGGCACGCTGAAGTGTTTCTGAGTCTTTGGATTCAATTGTGTACTTTGTCCCGAGGCGTTTTGTAAACTGCTTTCCAACTGTAACAGCGATCCTGTCCGACTCTTCCCCATTTTCCTCGCCGGTTTCCACTTTCAGCATATCGAGTCCTGCAGCCTTTTTAATACCACCGCCGAATGTAGAAGCTACAAGTGAGGCAAGCATCTGCTCATTGGACTGTCCCCCGGCTACAGCTCCGATACCTCCCTGAAGTTCGGCGGTTGTCTTACCGAGGATAAGCAGCGAAAGGAGATCCTGGTCATCAAATGCCTGATCTTCACAGGAGAGCTTCAGCACAAGATCATCCGGAGTCCCGGATATCAGGATCTGGATTTTCCAGTCCCTTACTGGAACTGTACCCACAATGTCAATTTCCGGCTCGATCGCGTAGGGATTGACAAAATCGATTATTCCCCTGTCTACGGTAAACTCTTTCTTGAGGTAAGTGATAATACCCTGCTCAACTACTGCTCTTCCGCTTACTGATGGTGACTGTAACGTGCCCATTACCTGGATATCCGGAGCGACAGTCAACCGGGCCATGTTATTATCAACCCGGAAAGCAGACCTGGTCTGCACACCTATATCAAAGCGCATATTTCTGATATATGGAGCGGAATATTCCGCAGGAGGCGGTTTCACCTTGCGTTTACGCTCTCCTCCCACGATACCCAGAGGATTTATGCTTATATCCTTGTAATACAAACCATCAAGAAGAACGATATCTCCGGTGATCTGGGAGGTGTCCGGTGTACCTGACACATGCAATCTACCGCCGATGGCTATATCGAGCATATCCGGTACCCCGGCCGGAACTGCATCCAGTGCAATATCCACGGACAGATTTGACGGAGCGAGATTATCGAGTTCAAGCTCTCCCTTTACACCCAGTCCTCCGTCATCGATCTTTCCTTTTATTTCCACAATTCTCACACGTTTTGGATCCGCTATTATGTCTCCGTTAAGTGAATGTAAACGCTGGGTGAGTCCGGGGACAGTCATTGCGATATCTCTGAGCTTCACAATTGCCTTCAGGTCCGGATTTTCCGGTGTGCCTTTCAGTGATGCATCGATAAAGAGGCGTCCCTCGATATCCGGAATATCCGGAGAGAAGTACTTTGCAACTGTCAAAGGCACCATCCCGTTCAGCGCAATATCATGCGGGCCTTTTGCATGTCCCTCTGCATGTCCCTTGATAGATCCTTCACCGGCCAGAGTTATGATAAAATCCGGAATTGAATACCGGTATTCCTCAAAAGCCGCCCTCAAACCCTGGATCTCAATCACCGGAATTGACTTGTAGCTCATTTTCAGGTCTGCTATATTGAGAGATCCGGTGATCCTGTCCAGTGAATCGCTGTTGCCGGCGACCTTGACTGCGGCAGTCAATGAACCATCGAGACTCTGTCCTGTGATTGCAAGATATGGCGTCAGAAGCAGATTATTTATTTCGAGACTGGCAGAAAATTCTCTGGTTCCGAGATTATATCCGGCTGAAACATCCCCCAGGACTCTCCCGTTCACATCGATCTGCTGATCACTCAAAGCAAGTCGCAGCAATATATCCTCAAGACGTAACTTTCCCCGCTTTATCCCCTTTACACCGACACTGCCTCCTGCCTGAGGATTCTTATAGGTCCCGCCTGCCTGCAGATCCATAAAGATGGTTCCGTCCAGAGAATCCTGCGATGATAAGGCGGAAATAGTTTTAAGGTTAATTCCAGGGGCAGACAGAGCCACACTGAAGGAATCTTTCAGTGATGCCCATCCTTTAATTGTAAGATCCTGACCGGAACTGATCGTTACATTCAAAGGCTGAATATTAAGTCGCTGCTGATCTAGAATTGCATCCAGAGTTACACCTGCTATACTCTGGCCCGCTGCAGAAAGCCGGGATGCGGAAAGCTTCACATGTCCGGCGGGATCATTTACAGTACCCTCTATTTGCGCATTGAGTTTTACACTTCCCCCGATCGAATCCAGAAAATCGCCAGGTTCAAGGTTCTCAGAAGACAATGAGAGGCCAAAAGTCATCTGATCAGACGGCAGAACCTTGCCTTTATCAAGCACTTTCGCCGTACCGGAAACCATCAGATGAGAATTTCTGTTTACAAGCTCCATTTTTTTTACTTCTGCGACTCCGTTTCTCCCGAGTCCAGCATTAAGTGCAAGATTTCCGACGCGGATATTCTCATACGATACTGCTTCAGCAATTACCACCATGTCTACCACAGGATTTCTCAGATCACCTCCTGCATGCACAGAAACATCCGCCTTTCCCCTGACACTGTCTGTCCCGGCGAATTTCATCAGTTCTCCCAGTGATGTAAGGGAAAGTTTAAGATCAGCATCCGTTTTCCCTGAACCGATCTCGTGTCTTCCTGTCAGTGTTAACCCTGTACCGCCGAGATTTCCCTTCAGCTTGTGTACCAAAGCGGTATTCTCAGTCACAGACACAGAGCAGGAGACTGCGGCATCAAGAGGCAGGTTTTTCCCGTCTGTTTTATCTCCGGAAAGTTTCAGTGATGCCACCCGGGCAGATAACCCAAGCTTTGCAGAAAGAGAATCAGGAATAAATCCCTGTCCATCGATATCAACCGATGCCGCGGCAGTGCCCGATATTCCGGGTGAGAGTTCTTTCAGGGAAACGCCTCTTGCTGATACGGAAAGATTGTATGCCGGTTCATTCAGAGAACCCGGTGAAGAAAGTAATCCATCCGGAAACATTCTCCTCAGATCAACTCTTCCCTTTATGTCCACACCTCCAACCGGCGCATCGACATGCAGGGAAACAAGGTCGAAAATCCGATCTTTCATCTCTCCCCTGAGAAAAACCGACTGCAGGGGGTAACCCCACACTTTTCCGCCTGCATACTTTACATCAAGATAAAGGTCGGGATTGGAAATTTTACCACCTGCTTTTAAAGAGATACTGGAGTTACCGCTGAGTTTCTCCTCAAGACCCAGTATCGGAAGAAACTCCTTCAGAAGGAGATCGATATCCACGGACAGGCCGATTTCCGGATCTTTGTCAAGCGAAAGAGCCCTGCCCTTGACTGCCACTACAGAACTGTCGGTTGATAATCTCATCTCAAACGTATCGAGATTCATCTCTTTCATGCGGGCATTTACGGACATGCCGCTCACATCGAGCCTTCCACCGTTTCGCAGTACTGAAATGGAATCGATTGTAACCGATGCCCTGCCGGAAAGAGTTCCTGTTTCCCCGTCAGCTTTAAGGGAAAGGCCGCTCACCCTGGCTGAAAGGCTGTCATTATCCGCCTTGAAAAGGATGTCTCCACCGGAGATATCCAGGCTTTTCAGTTCTACAACCGGGGGTTTGCCACCTGTTTTCTCATCTTCCTTTTCCTTTGGCGGTGTATCACCGGCCGAAAAAGCGCCAAGGAGGGATAATTTTCCGGTTGAATCCAGTTCCAGAGAGGCCCCAGGCTTTTCCACTAGAATTTTTTCAACCACCAATTTTCTGTGAAGCAGACTTAGTGTGGAAACATCCACTTCAATTTTCTTTATTCCTGCAAGAGGTCTCCCTGTGGAATCTGCAACCTGGAGATCCTTGATCACTGCTCTAAGGTCGAGGAGGTAGAGTTTGAGGCTGCCCAGAGAGATTTTTCCGGGGATTGCTTTATTGACCTGGGAGATAGCAAACTGGTGAACGGTATCGAGTTTCAAAGACATTGTCAGGGCAGAGACTATGATTATCAGAGTAGCCGGTATGATGGCGCAGATCAGGCAGATTCGTTTCATTTTATCCTGCGGTTATTTTGATACCAGGAAGAAATCTTTCAGAATTCAGAATCCAGAATGAGGATACCTGAGAGTAAATTTAGTCTCCTGGTACAAAAATACATTACTATTCTGTTATCATCCCATAGTTCTTTCAGGATCTGCATTGGAACTCCCACTCCTGAAGTGAATCAGTGACTTAAGTCATATAATCACGGAGTTATCTTCATCTCTCCCGCCCCCTTTAGTAGTTTTGTATTATGATCAGCCCAGGAAATATTCACAAATTTATCCTCTTCTTCCTGCTTTTATCTCTCATATCCACAACGGCCTTTTCCAATGATGGCCTGAGTGCAAACCCGGATCATTTCCGAAGCTCTCTTGCTGTGACATCGGATGGTGTTCCGGTGGCCAGTATTGCCGAGAGAATATCCCTGAAATGGTTCTCTCTAGGTGGACTCATCGAGGTACGCAATGAGAAACGGTTCAATCAGGAGATATTGCCAAATCATAACTGGAGAGGTGTTGTCCGCGCGGAGTTTTTACTTAAGGACATAAAATGGAATACACTTGAAACAGGTTTTATCACCGGACTTTACCATGAAAGCGCGCATCCTACGATGGGAATAGTTGTGGAAACGGACAATGCATACGAAAAGATCTATGATAAAACTTACCGATGGATGGTTCTGAATGCAGCAAATTTTGGAAACAGAGTCTCCCGATCGTTTATGCCTGGAAATCTGACAGCAGAGCTGTTCTATCACTTTTATTTCATGTCAAAAAACACTCCCGAACTGAGCGGAGGTGTGCTGACACAGGGACATGGTTTATCGGGTGGGATGCAGTTTGATTGTGATGTGGGGAAAGCAGGTGCGGCTTATCTCTCTCTTTACGGACGTTTCATCTTTGACAGCCGCATGAAAGCGACAGGAGAGGTCTACTCTGAAGATCACTCTGTTCTCACATTGAAGGAAACCACATATCCTGTAATTCACAGATCAGGCACTTTTTCTCTGAAAGCAGGATTAAACCGGAAAATAACCCCGGGGCTTAGAATCGGGCTCTTTACCGGCTTCCTTTACGGACACCCGTTCGGTTTTATCGACAGCCGAGACATTCGCCGCAACTTCTCCCTGGGATTTGAGATATTCAGAGTATAGGGAATTTTTTTAACACTTATTAAAAAATTCTTTTAAACACGCTACTTCCGGGTTGCTATTTTTTTCTTGTGTAATTAATATATGTATAAACTAAAGCGATCTTCTTTTTAACCGTTTAAGTGATTCAATGCAGAGGTATTTAATGAAAAGAACATGCTGTACCCTGATGATATGCCTTCTTTTTTCCGCAAGTTCTCTCTTTTCTGCTTCCCCTGTTGACACACATGGAGCACTGAAAGTCAGCGGCAATCAGATTGTTGGCTCTAAAGACAATCAACCTGTACAGGTAGCAGGGATGAGTCTTTACTGGTCAGTGTGGGGCGGAGAGAGATACTATAATGCTGATCTTGTAAACTGGCTTGTCGATGACTGGAATATTACTCTGATCCGCTGCGCCATGGCTGTTGAGCCCAGATCCACCAACGGACAACAGGGATATCTGGCCGATCCCGAAGGCCAGAAAAGCCTGTTGAAGAAAGTTATCGATGCCGCTATAGCAAGAGGGATTTACGTTATAGTAGACTGGCATGATCACAACGCAAACGCAAATGTAAATCAGGCCAAAACCTTCTTTGCGGAGATGGCACAGACCTATTCCAGCACTCCTAATATTATATGGGAGATCTGGAATGAGCCCGACAACACAGGCGGATCGGGTGACAAGGGAGCGGATACCTGGAATGATATTAAGAGTTACGCAAATCAGGTGATTCCGGTCATTAGGGAGCACAGTTCAAACCTGATAATTGTCGGGACTCCCTTCTGGGCACAGAATGTCGATGAAGCCGCGGATGATCCGCTTTCCGGAACAAACATTGCCTATACTCTTCATTTCTACGCTGGTAGTCACGGGGAGAAACTGAGAGCGAAAGCTGATGCAGCTCTGGGCAAGGGTGCAGCTCTTTTTATCACCGAGTTTGGACTCTCTATTGCCGATGGGGGAAATACGGACAAGACCGTTTACACAAACGAGGGGAAGGCCTGGCTTGACTGGGCAGATCAGAAAGGAATCAGCTGGGCAAACTGGTCTATCATGGACAAAGATGAATCATCCGCAGCCCTTGTTCCCGGAGCACTTGCTGCAGGCAACTGGAACAGCGGCAATATCTCTCAATCCGGTCAATGGATCAGAGAGAGGCTCAAGTCCAGAAAAGTATACGATTTCGACCCGATTCCTGAAGATACCCTTAAACTGCCGGGGAGAGTCGAGGCGGAAAAATTTTCTTCCAAGTCAGAGGGGTTACAAACCGAGACTACATCAGATGCCGGTGGTGGTGAAAATCTGGGGTATACAACACCGGGAAGCTGGGCGGAGTACGAAATTTTTGTATCCAGAGGTGGCACTTACACAGCTTCCTTACGGGTGGCAACAGAGTCTGAAGGCGGTACTGTTACTCTGAAGATCAATGGTGCTTCAGTGGGATCCTGGAACGTTGGAAACACCGGAGGATGGCAGGAATGGACAACTACCAGTGTATCCTCTGAGTTTTCCCTTCAGTCCGGTCCGGCTGCCTTACGTGTGGAGTGGAGCGGTTCCGGTTCCAGTCTTGTAAATCTCAACTGGATCGAGTTCCAGGTGGTGACATCAGTTGTCAACCACGCCGGTTCCCTGGCAGGTAACCGCATTCGTCTTCTGGGAAAACAGCCCGGATCGATAGTAGTTGAACTTTCTGCTGATGCGGAAAAGGTCTCTCTGTTTTCTCTTTCAGGCAGTCTGCTCAAATCATTCAAGGCACGCCCCGGTAAAGTGAAACTGCCTCTGGGTAAAGGGGTCCATCTTCTGAGGATAGAAAATCGTTCAGGAGAATATATATCTGTTCCTGTGATCGGTTATTAAACTCCTCATTCTATTCTGTTAAGTGTGCCTTAAAGTCCCCCGATTGGGGGATGGTTTTCCTGTTATAAACCGATGCTCCATCACCTTGCCTCCCCATAAAATTTTCAAAGCTCATTATATTAAACAAGTGTAGAATTATTAGTGTTTGCCCCTTGTCATCATTTTCGGAGTCTGATATGAATAAAACCAAAACAACTCTCTCGATTGTGCTTCTGCTCTCTGTTGTTCTCAGCAGCCTGGATGCTGCAACATATCTGGTTGGAAAAGGAAAAGATTTCGCCACTCTTCAGGATGTCGTTGGTAGATTAAAACCCGGGGACATTGTGCTTGTCGACGGAGATGCATCGTACCCCTCCGGGGTATATATTGATCGGAGCGGGACTGAAAAAAACTGGATCACTATCCGTGGAGTGAGATCCGGAAACGGATCCCGCCCTGTGATCTCAGGAAATGATATGTATGGAATAAATGTATCTGCAGACTTTGTGGTTATAGAGGGATTGCAGATAAGTGGTCTTGCAAAAGGAATCGGTGTCTTCGGGGACAATATAAAGGTGCGGGACTGCATAATAAACGATTGTAACCATGGGTTGATCGGCTACGGAACAGGCACCGGAAATGTGACAGTTGAGTATTGTGAATTTTACGGAAACGGAGTGCCAACCGGAGGAGCCACTCAGCATCAGATTTACATGGCCACCGATGAAATAGCTCACCCCGGGGCCACCTTTCGCCTTCAATACTGCTACCTTCACGATGCTGTACAGGGGGATAATGTAAAATCCCGTGCAGAGCGTAACGAGATCTATTACAACTGGATGGAGAATGCCGGAAGCAGCGGGCATGGTCTGGGACTCTTTGCTCCTGATCCTGAGGACAATGAAGATGTCTCAATAGAGACTGCCCGGGAGGATACAGATGTGGTGGGGAATGTCATAATTCAGCAGAGGAATTCATGCGCCAGAATAGGGGGTGACGCTCCCGGATATCCCACCAACGGCCGGTATAGATTTGTCAATAACACATTTATTCTCACCGGCTCCAGAGGCGACTGTATCAGGACTTTCAACTCAATTGAAACGCTTGAGATGTATAACAATGTCATTTACAATCTTATATCGGGGGCGGATATCCGTGTTGTAAATGATGCTGACGGGGAGTGGAAGACCTCACCCCGCCTCCTGACAGGAAGTAATAACTGGGTCAGGGAGGGAGCATCCAGAATTCCGGGAGAGTGGAGCAGTACACTTTCAGGGAACACATCACCGTTTGTAAATGCAGATGAACATGATTTTACTCCTCTGCCCGGAGGTGCACTTATCAATGCAGGCGCTGAATCAACTCCGACCATATCTTCCGCTCCATTCACAAACCCTCTTTTCCCTCCCGCTTTTCATCCCCCGCATGCCGTATTGATAGACACAGGCTCGGAACAAAGCCGTCCGGTTGACGGGAGTATTGATATCGGAGCACTTGAGAATGCCTCATCAAAAACTGTAAAAGGTTCCAAATATCATCTCAGCGCAATTTCCCTGTTTTGTCCGGGAGATCGCAAAACCTACAGCTTAAATGGAAGAATTTTCAGGGGTGAGGCAGGAAAAAGTTCAGGGATAAGGCTGCTTGTATTAAAAGAAACAGACAAAAGCAGGGTCATAGGATCAACCTTTACTAAATAGTATAGAAAGATCAGTAATAATTCTCCGTAGATATCAGGAGCAGGCTCCTGATCAGAGTGGAACATCAATATAAGATCTTATTCCATACTTTTTCTTAAAGCCCTATCGTACTCTATCAATCCAATCATTCTTTAACGCAAACCTTTGCCTGGAGAGTAATCCAGAAACGTTTATTCATTAAAGAGATAACGCGTGGTAGGTCTCCAGGAGGTCTCCCCCTGGCTCCAGCCCACATGTGCTCGTAATCGTAAATAAAAAAAGATCATCAAAAAACTACAGGGTGAACTGGGTACGTACCCTCGTACTGTCGTACCCCAGGAAAGACGTGGAAAGAAAAGTGCTGCTTGTAATGAACATCTCTCACGTAGAAAGTCCTGCCCATGACGGTCTTCCGGCATGAATAATGATTCGTTACCTTCAGCAGGGGTTTTAGGGGCCCGTAAAACGGCCCCTACCATTTACTGATGCTTTTAATATCTGGACTCCTGCTTTGCCGGGAAAGACGTGGAACGTAGAAGTGCTGCATTTCATCCCATTTTCCAGCCATCCTGAACAAAACTATTTGTGACAAATCACGATCTACTTCTTATATTAACAATTACCGGTCTTAAAGACATGGACTGGAAATGTTTTATGAATTCTATTATTATAACCAGCAATTGACTTTTTTTGTTATTATTTGTATCTGGTTATCTCACAGAAAAACAAAAAATCAGGACAGAGAATCTGAATACCAAGGAGCACCCGTGGAAACAGAAAACCAAACAAAAATTCTAATCTCAACAGCCCTGTTGTTTATCGTTTCCGGGCTCTATTACCCTGTCGCTGCACAGCCATCTTATGAAAACTACCGCCTTGTATGGTCCGATGAATTCAACGGCAGCGGACTTCCCGACTCCAGGAACTGGAGCTACGAGGAGGGCTATGTACGCAATAACGAACTTCAGTACTACACCCGTCAAAGACAGGAAAATGTCAGGATGGAAAACGGGAATCTGATTATCGAGGCCAGGAGAGATAACTGGAACGGAAATGAATACACATCCGCCAGTTTGTATTCCCGTGGAAAGCAGGAATTTCAGTACGGGATTTTTGAGATGCGGGCAAGAATAGATGTACGTCAGGGATCATGGCCGGCATTCTGGACTCTTGGAGTTTCGGGTGAATGGCCCAGTAACGGTGAAATCGATATTATGGAATACTACGCTGGTAAACTCCATGCTAACCTTTGCTGGGGATCGAAGGAGAGATGGAAAGGGATCTGGAGCTCTAAGACCAGAGATGCAGGAAGTGATTTTGCCGAAGATTTCCATATCTGGAGGATGCTGTGGACAAAAGATGAGGTTCAGCTCTGGGTTGACGATTTTCTTCAGAATGCCACAGATCTCAAAATCACAATAAATGAAAGTGACGGGAAAAACCCTTTTCACCAGAAAGCATATATCATGCTTAACCAGGCAATCGGGAGTAACGGCGGGGACCCTTCCGGAACCACCTTTCCTATCCAGTATTTAATCGATTATGTCCGGGTTTACCAGGAATTTGACACAATTCCTCCCGCTGTAGTTGATGCCGCAGCATCTGAGGACGGTACTGTTTCGATTCTTTTTTCCGAGGAACTCGACAAGTCAAGTTCCGAATCGGTTTCCAACTTCACAATCGAAGGCCATTCAATCTCATCCGCAGCACTCCAGATTGATTCCAGAACAGTTGTGCTCAAGGTATCCGGGCTTTCAGCGGGCGAAGAGATAATTCTCACAATAAAAGGAATAAAAGATGATTCAGAAGCGGCAAATACAATTGCCCAGGTAACACGCAAACTGACAGTTGCACCTAAGAGCGTGAAGCTGACAGGAACAGTTATCGGCGATGGTGATCCCTGGAACAACACAGTTGGGGTGGAGTATGATGCTGCTGTTGACGGGAACACATCAACATACTCCGATTGTGTGGGAGAGACAGTCTGGGTGGGTTATGATTTCGGTGCCGGGAATTCCATGATCATAACAGGTTTCAGATATTATCCCCGCACCGGATACGCGGACAGGATGAGAGGACGGACAGTTGAGGTCTCATCAGATGGAGTAAACTGGGAGAAAGTGTACACTATTCCACGGATACCGGAGGAAAACAAATTTACGACAGTACCGATAATCCACTCCGCGCCTGTGCGATTTGTAAGATATAACGGTACCGGAGGCTATCTCAATGTGAGCGAGATCGAGTTTACAGGCTATCAATACGTGTCAACATCTGCCGGTAAATCCGATTTAACTGGTATTAATCCCGCTCTGTATTCAGATGGCGCATGCAGGTTTTCACTTTACACGCTTTCAGGGCGTCTTTTGGAATCACGGGTGTTAAGCAGTGCCGGAAGCTTTAGAGATGTGTTGGGAGAACTGAGAAGAAGACAGGGCAGGAGTTCATCTCAGGGCCTTTACATTGTAACTCTTGAGAGTATAGGGAACAGGAATACCATTTTAAGGAAAGTGATAAAAAGGTAATTCAGTGGTCAGAGTTTCCGGAACTGCTTTCGCAGGGATTATGTAAAGGTAAGGGTGTTTCTTGTAAAGCACAACTGCCACCGAAGATCATCATGCCTGTGAAAACAGGCATCCAGAGTACAGAATTATCCGCCTCTCCGTGTGCATATTTCTTTCTTACCAACAAGTCAGTTTTTTCCAAAAAACATTACTATTTTCAGAACAACAACAAACAACCCTGAGTAACTTATACAAAGAGGAATACTGCAATATGGCTTCCCTGAAAAACAATCAGGATTTGTAAAAAATACAGCATGCCCACGACCGTCTTTTCCGAGAATCGATGCAGGATATCGACATTGCACGACAGCTTTCTTTTTTAACATTGCCATCAAAAGCCCAAAACCTGATCAATTGGGATACATTGGAGATTGTAAAAGAGGTATGGCTCGATGAAAGACTTAAGGAGCACCGCTCAGATGTCGTTTATCGTACAAAAACCCTGAATGATCAATGGGTTTATCTGCTCTTTGAGCATAAGAGTTCACCGGACAGAAGAATCCACTTCCAGCTTTTGCGCTATATCCTTGATATATTCGACCAACATGAGATTCAAAACGGGATTGGCAAACATTTGCCGTTAGTAATTCCAATTGTGGTATGTCATTGTAACGGACCTTGCAAATTCGACAATAGTCTGATAGCTGATATCGCAATTCTAGGGAATAAAAGAGGTTATTCCGGATTTTCGCTTTTTAATGCTGGATTTGTGGCTTTTTGATCCGGGGCAAATGGAAGATGGATCTCCCACTGAGGCAGGAGCTGGTAAACTCAAGATGCTTCTGCTGGCTCTTAAGTACAGTAGAAGCCCTGAGATTTTAAGTGTTTTACCGCAAATTACGGATATCAGAAAAGGTTCAAAGTGATGGTTACCTGTATGTAGTATTAACATATTTGCAGTCGGTGATTGATGATGAGTTAAAAGGCCGGTTCAGGGAAATAGTAGTGAAAGAGCACAAAGATGGTGAGGCAATTATGAAGACAATAGCGGATAGTTATCGTGAGGAAGGGCGGAAAGAAAAAGAGAGAGAATTAAAAAAAGTAATCGAGCAAAAAGATACTGCACTTAAGCAAAGAGATGCAGAAATTGAGCACAAAGAAGAATTTGTAAACCAAATTGTCAAACGGATGACCCAGAAAGGGATGAGTCTGCAATCTATCCAGGATATTACCGGTCTTGATAATGAGACAATCGAGAAGATTATAAAAAAGACCTGATTTTATCATGCATGAGTCAAGCTGCTAAAATATACCAGTATTCTAATGACTCGGCACTTTCTTTTCAGGTCAGCAGTGGCTCTGGAATCAATATCGATAACATCTTTTTATCCAGGTACCCGGACATTTCGATACCAGAACCCAATATTGATAAACAACTCTCTATTCCTTTTCTGAAAACTGATCCGGAAACTATACTTATTATGTCGCAAAATACTGGACATGAGGTCACGAAAAAATCAAAAATATGACTATACCACCTGTCCGTCCTCCTGCAGTCTCATTTGTATATTTATTCCTGCTACACTGTCTTTCTCTTGCATCGGACCATGTTGTCATAGTGGTAATGGACGGCGCGAGGTATTCTGAAACAATGGGAGACAAATCAAATGTCCCCAACATTGCAGCACTGGCCAGACAAGGAACGACTCTGACAAATTTCCGTACCTTTTTACCCTGCTCTGCACACACATTGATCTCTGAAACAATTCCCGGTCACTCCGGAATCACAACCGGTACACATCAGGATCTCTCCAATGACGGGTCGATGCTGCCAACCTCGCCATCCATTTTCCAGTATTATCGTAAGGAAAAAAGAACAGATTCCTCATCTTGTATTGTGCTTTGTTCTAAGAAAAAACTTGATATACTCGCCAATACATCAGATCCATTCTGGTCCGGTAAATATCTTCCTACTGTTGACTGCGGCAATGATGGGATAAGGGACGACAGCATCACCCATGCCCTTGCAATCGAATACATTCTCAGAGAGCGCCCTTCGCTGATGCTGATCAATTATGCTGGACCCGATGAAATGGGGCATTCAGGAGACTGGAATGGCTACATAGAAAAAATTAAAAAAACAGATGATTTCATCGGAGAGATCTGGCGTGCAATCCAGAATGATCCGGTTCTGCGTAATACCACTACACTTTTCATTACAAACGACCACGGACGCCATACTCATGATTTCTATTCTCATGGTGATGATTGTGAAGGTTGTACCCATATAATGTTTATTGCTATTGGCCCAGGTATAAAGATTAATCACAGTTCTGCAATCCCAAGAGAGTTGATTGACATTGCGCCTACTATCGGTTACATTGCTAATTTCAGCATACCGGGAGCAGAGGGTAAGGTTATGCATGAGATTTTCAGAAATGCTCCAATCGTTATAGATGACATAATTAAAAGTCCGGTTTTTGATAAAAGAGTAGTTTTCAACAATCTGCCTTCAGGCACACTTGTAGAGTGTTTCAGTCTCTCTGGAAAGCGGTCCCGTCCAGAACATATTGTTGAACAGGAAGGTTCTTCAGATTTGAACCGGATATCAGTTAAAAACAGGGCAACTGGAATATATCTTTATAGAATCAGAAACAGATAGTTAAGTGAACACTAAGGAGGACTCTATGAGACATGTCTTTGCACCTCTGCTGGTTATTTTCGCATTGTCAACTTTCTCACACGCACAGAAGCAATATCAGACAGACACCATTTCTACCTCATCGGGCAATCTGATGATCACCTTTTTGGGGCATGGCAGCCTGATGTTTACTTTTGATAGTACGGTTGTTCATGTGGATCCCTACAGCAAAGTAGCCGATTACTCGACTTTACCGGATGCTGATCTGGTGCTTATCACCCATCATCACCAGGATCACCTTGATACTGCCGCGTTGAATCAGATTCTCAAGCAGGGAACAGTGATTGTAGGTACGCAAACTGTTGCCGGAAGCTTGAAAGATGCAGTTGTCATGAAAAACGGTGACAGTAAAAAAATAAAGGGAATCGAGATAAAAGCTGTGCCTGCATACAACATTGTGCATAAAAGAGATAATGGCCAGCCTTTTCACCCCAAAGGTGAAGGAAACGGGTATATCGTCACCATAAAAGGCAAAAAAATCTATATTGCAGGAGACACGGAAAATATCCCTGAAATGAAGCAGTTTAAGCGAATCGACATCGCTTTCCTTCCTGTAAATCTTCCGTACACGATGACTCCTGAGATGGCGGCGGATGCTGCCAGGGCTGTAAAACCGAAGATCTTTTACCCCTACCATTTCGGTGATACGGAGATTTCCAGGCTTACTGAACTGCTTAAAAATGACAAGGATATAGAGGTAAGAATTAGAGACATGCAATGAAAGGCGGCATTAATGCCGCCTCTACCAGACTAAGCCCTGAACCGGGCTTGCAGGAAAATAAAATCTCATTGTTTTCTATTTGCCCCGATTTTTCAGGGTTTACATGTGTTGAAGTGCAGTCGTTTTGTCGTAACATCGTAATGTCGTGCCCTCGTATTGTCGTACTGTCGTATTGTCGTACTATCGTACCCTGCTGGTAGAAGAAGCCTTCTCTGCCCCAGCCCCAGTTTTCTCCAGGAACTGCTTAAAGAGATCATTCCCCGGGACTCCGCGGCAGACAATAACTCCTGTGCTGTCAACACAGATCAGTTCCCTGTCTCTGTGATTGTGAAGCGCTCTCACCATCGGCCCATCCCAGCCCAGATTCTCCTCTATCACCGGTAATTCCGTATAAGGCTCACCACTTGTCCTGCGGTTTATTCCGACCAGGCTTATTCTTTTGTAGTAAAGGCCGGCAGACTCTATAAATGAAAGCAGATTCCTGTCTTTCATGTTGAGCTTTGAATCGCCCTCAAAGAAGTAAAGTGCTACAATATCGTTGGCTGAACACTCTTTCCAGAGATTGAATTTCTGTAAAAAATATCCCTCAACCCTGGGTACCATATCACCAACAGAGACGCTTGTGCGTTTAACCGACCCTCCATAAAGTCTCCTGCCTCTTACAGTGATTCCGTTATTCAATATGGAATCGATACGGAATGTCAGAGTGTCAATTACTATGGCTTGCGTGGCGTTTTCAAACATCTCAGATGATCCCTCACGGAAATCCACATTCCCGTTTCCATCGAGATCCAGCCCGATTCTGATCCCCGATCTCTCCCTGAAACCGGTCATCCCCCTGTCCCAGAGAAGCGCCTTTATTTTCTTTCCAGTCAGCGAATAATATCCCTGGATAATGCTGTTATTGCGGTAATCAAGTACAGGGTTGTCGGTACCAAACCCCCTTAATTTAATCTGTAAACGCACTGCAGATCCGTTTATTACAATGCTGTCTTCACTGAAGCAGTCCCGGACCGAGCAATCAGCTTCCGATCCGTCATCATTTACCTGCCAGAAGCTTACCTGGTCATCAGAAAGATCCGAATTACCGTTTCTGTCAATGATATAGTACACTGAAAACCTGCTGTATTCCGGATTGTTTTGATGGTTTTTGACTGCTGCTACACCTATCCTCTTGTCTCCAATCAAAATGCTGCCGTAAAGGACCTTTTCCCATCCCTCGACAGACCGTGAGATAAAACCGGGTTTAGTGGACAAAAGGGCGATTCTCTCATAGGGAGTATCATCAGTTACAGAGGACAGGCTGACATTTGACGGTTCATGGAGTGCAAGGTTGACATTACTGTTTTTAAAAGGATCGAAAATAATAGTGTCTGGGCCTTCTAATTTTTCAAAATGGCAGACTCTGTACCGCCTGAACTTGTAGCGGACAGTATCCTGATTGCCATTGAGCGCCACAAACAGATAATAAGTAAACGGAGTCTCGTACAGTGCAAAGGTATTGAAATCATTAAAGAGCATGAATCTTCCGGTACTGTCTGTAAAGGTCCGGTAGATCAGATTAATGTTGGAATTGTCGCGCATTGTAACGGAAACCGAATCCAGCCCCTTTCCATCCGGCCCCACCACATAGGCTTCAAGTGATGCAAAATAGTCGGGACATATATCGCGGTATTTAAAATTGATAACAGTGTTTTTGATGGCAAAGAATGAGATCGCCAGGGTCATGGTTATGCAAATCACCACAAATATGATCGTGACGGAAACTACCGGGTTTTGCTTAATAAAGCTCAGCTTTTGGAGGAATTTTTCCATATCTGAAAAATAAACGATTCGGAATGGGGAAATGTTACATAATCGCCTGGTTTCATTCAGAAAGTCTGGGTTCCTGCTTTTGCTGATATAGGACAAATTGTTGAATTTAAAGCTAATGCGGAAAAATAATTTGTCCTTTAAAAAAATAATGTGTGGGAGGTCTTCCCCCTGGTTCCAGCCCACCGAAAGACGGTGGCCTTCCACCACCCCCTCTGTGTTGACACATTGTTGTGCACTGCGGGAAACGGCTACAAATCGGGTAAGGCAAAAGGGCTTCTTAATCTTTACTGGTGGAAGAAGAAACGAATATTGTATACAGGATATGAATCTGAACTGTAATTTTGTGATTAGTTGATTGAAATGATTAATGTATGAGAAATGCGGAAAGAAAAATGCTGCATGTAATAAACATCTGTCACGTAGGAAGTCTTACCCATGACGGTCTTCCGGCATGAATAATGATTCATTACCTTCAGCGGGGGTTTTAGGGGCCAGGAACACGGCCCCTACCCATTTTCTTATTATTATTTACCATAGTTCAACAATATATAGAAATTATGTTAATATCTATTAATATTCTCTTGTCATCGTCTCAGCCCGATATTTTTTCTATTTCTTTTTTATATAAATGCCCTTATTTAAAATCTTCCGCGACTTCATATCCGCTCTTCTTCCCGACAACGAGAAAAAATCTCTCTTACCTGAAAGCTGTTTTGATGAGCTGTTGTTTAGTATCAGAAGTGTGCGGGGTTGCTCAGATCTTTTATAAACTGTATATCTTTTATTGACAACCGTATTTACTGACTTTGTATATAAATCTGCCGGGAGCTCATCCAGAGTTATTACATACTCACTGTTATAAATAGTATTAAGCAATACCGGGTCATTGTATCTTGAACTCATGAGAAATTCACCATACCAGGGGCAGAAATACAGCCACCAGGCTCCCTCATTGACAATGTTCTGGATATCCGGTATGACATCGTTTTCGGTCAGGGCAACCATCTTTGTATCATTTGTGTAATTGACCAGAGATAGAAATACCGTTGTTACAGCACTTGTTTCCCATGTGTAGGGAGATCCCTCATACTTGTCATAGCCGACTATGTCTACACAGTCATCTCCGGGATACCATTCGAAAGAATTTGCATAGGTGTATAGATTAACCTCCCAGATCAGATTGTGAAGCCCGTATTTTTCCGTCAGAGTAGTATAAAGCAATCTCCAGAGTTGCTTGTAGACTTCCGCGCCTCCCGATCCCCACCAGAACCACGCCCCTGAGCCGTCTGTGTTGTTATTCCCCTCTGCCTCATGGAAAGGACGGAACAGGACAGGAACTTTTGCCTCCTGGAGAATGAGAAGCTGCTTTGCAAGAGAATCAATGGCCATCATCAGGTATGCATGTTCTTTGGTAGTTTCATTGAGGCAATTTGCAGTTTTAAAACTGGCAGTAGGTTTATATGTGCACTGTTGCCAATCAACGAACTCCCCGAGAGTATAATTTGTAAAATTTTGCGGTACGGTAATATGCCATGATGCAGTCGCGATACCATTGCGCTCCCTTACCCACTTTATCATCCTGGCCGTCGTACTATCCTCCCATCCATACAAAGGATTATAGTTCATCAGGTCAAAGCCTCTGATCGCAGGATATTTACCGGTCTTTTCATAGATATATTCAAACTCCAGCTCCATATTGCCGTCATTTCCCCCACCGTAAATCTCCTGCTGTCCGGAGATGACAAACTTTCCATACACACTGGTAAGGTATTGCTTGAGTGCCTTTGTCTCGGGTGTCGCATTTGGATCACAGGTCGCGGGTGAAATGTTAAGATCAGGCATATCTGCATGGTCAAATGTTACTTTGTCATAAAGGATAAATCCCCAGCTTCCTGAGGTACCAATCTCGATTTTTGCCGTACCTGCCTCAAGGAAAGTAAATCCGAAACTGAAATCAATCCATTCGTTTTTGTTTGGGATATAGAAATCCCCGATTTTTTTGCCATTTACGGTTACAGCCTGAAGTCTTGTGTCACCCTCCTCCCCCAGGTACATCCAGCATCTTGTTGACAGCTCATACATCCCTTTTTCCGTTATTGTAACCTCAAATGCCAATGTACCGGAATTGGATACCCATACAAATCCTTCCCCGGAATACCCGGGATATTCGGTTCCATAGACATTGGTGGTAACAGTAGCCCCGTTACTTAACAACAGATCTTCGGCTTCGACCTGTACCGGAATGGAATAGGCGGCTCTCACAGAAGATGGTGCCAGTAAGAGAAGTAAACATACAATCCCATTCACTGCAAATATGGAAAGTGAATGGACGGCCTTTTTGATGAACAGACTTTTCATTTTTCCCCCTCTGAAAATTGAGAAAAGTTTGTTGTTATGTGAGTATACAGTGGTTCAATTAAAATATGATATGGGGAGAGGGGAATTTAAGATGGGTGTTATGATGAGAGCCCAGGTTGTCCTCAGGTATACTGTAATTTTTCTTCTATTCTACACAAATAGTTTTCCCTCTTCTAAATCTGAAAATCCCTGAAATAGTTTCACCATAAATCGAAAGGCCCTGAAATATGGATGGCCTCATTCCAAAACATGGCGGATATCGTAAACTGAGAAGTTTTCAAATATCACAGCTTATTTATGATAACCACACGGTTTTGTGAACGCTACAGAGAAAAGTGACAATGTAAAAATTACAAAAATCCTTTTTTTAGCATATTCAGCCCCTTTCAAGTAAACAATTCTGAAATAGCCAATACTTTCAATTGACAACGTATCATTACTATGGACGGCGTGAAAATGACAGGAGAATCAGAGTGTTCCTCGCCATCTTATGCTTCAGGCAGTTTCCCTATCATCGAAACATATCAGTGTACCGGAGCGTTTCAGGTATTTGATTACCTGAATAACACCACTGCTATTCAGTATTTTTAATTACCTTATGAACCATCCTCGCTACAAAATGGATTCAATTATCTCACAATTCTTCAATAGATCAACAACATGCTTAAAAATTTCAGTGTCGTGACATCTGCATTGATAATGGCATATTATTCTAGGGAGCTCCCCCCAAATCACCTCTCACCATCCTTCTTCTCATACTCCCTGCCAAACGGAACCCCCTCAAATATCTCCTCCACAAACTCATTTACACTTTCAGTCCAGTCGCTTCTGGAGAGGTCAGCGGCACTGTTGTCGGTAATTACATTACCGAAGGTAATTACGGAGTCGTTTGAGCAATTTACAATCAATACCTTTGCGGAGAGCTTCAACCTGTAATTTACAAATGTTTCCCGGTTATTCTCTTCCCCAAGATGATCGATCATCATTTTACCATGTCTTCTTCTGTTAAAAGTGGATAAATCTGAGTTGGCACTTCCGACAATATCTAATGTAAGCTTCTGCACTATCATCAGGTAGTCTATCCCATCGGATACAAACCGGTCCAGTTTCTCCAATGGGACTTTCATTTCCAGATAATTCTTTCTATACGAAAACCCTTTGCTTTTCATCCCTAATGAATCATCGGTAAATACCACCCGGGAAAAAAGAGAATTTCTAAGAACAGCATCCCTGAAGGATACTTTGAAAAAGTGCTGGAAATTATCCATGGGGTTGCCGGGGCCAAACGATGAATTGATCAGGTTTGGTTTGCCGATAAATGGCTGTGACGGATCAAACATGACACCGAGTGTCAGTCTTCCTGCCCCCACTTTGAAATCCTTTGGAAGCACCACCATTTGTGGTGGTTTGGAGCAAGACAGAAAAACCAGAAATGAACACAAAGAGATTATTGAAAGATGGCGAGCCGATCTCATCGGGAATAACATCCTATCTGCATTTTGGTGAAGATTTTTTTGTTTTTCAGTTCAGACTGAAATGTTCTTGAAAATAAACTAAATTTTGCCAACAGTGAAAACTGTCGGAAGTGTAAATTTCGGGATTTTCATTCTTTTTGCTCTGCACTCTCTGTGTGTTCTGTGGTAATCCCCCCCCCTCTATTCCCTCTTTCTATTTCTTCACTGTACGCCTCCGGTGAGCCTCTTTTTCATGCTCTTTTTCTACGGACAAATGTTAAACGAAGTACCCATTTTCATACTTCCAAGATTATATTTTTTTATAGAAGCCTATGAACAGACAATTCACCCGATATCGCTACTTCTCCTGTACAGTGGTCCTTTTTTCTCTCATTCTATCCTGTCAGGGGATTACCAATGCTTTGAGACCGCTTTTAATATCAGAGGAAGATGAGATAAAACTGGGAAACAGTTTCAAAGCACAGATTCTCTCCGATACCCGGGAGTATCCCCAATACAATAGAAACCAGGCTGTCATAAGATTCGTTGATTCAGTTGGACAGTATCTGGCTTCTGTTCAGGATGAGCGCCCGAACCTTCCTTTCACCTTCACAATACTCGACAAAGATGATGAAATAAATGCGTTTGCGATCCCTGGCGGACATGTTTTTGTCTATACCGGGCTTTTGAGAAATATCCAGAGCACATCTGAACTTGCCGGAGTGCTTGCACACGAGATCGCGCACATTACCCTCTATCACGGCGTTAACAAGATGGTACAGGGGGAAGCTTTAAACCTTGTAAACACTATCCTCTTTGGCAGCGACTCCTCCTCAATTGCCGGAGCTATCGCAAACCTTGTTGAAAGCCTGGCATTTCTGAAATTAAGCAAAAACGATGAGTACGATGCGGACAAGTACTCGGTTCGGTATACCACAGATGCTGGAATCAACCCTGCAGGGATGAAACATTTTCTTAAATTTTTACTTGACAAGTATAGTGAAGAACCAAAAATTTTCGAGCCTCTCTCCACCCACCCGCGTACAAGTGAGCGTATCAATGCTATCGAAAAGGAGATTTCCAGAACCCCCGGAGCTCCTAAAGACGATACATCGCTGCTGTATAAAGAGGAATACCAGAAGATTAAGGGGCTGATTTAAATCTCAGGGATAAAACCCCACACTGATCCCGAAATTTGACGCATACCCGGTATGTCTCCACGGATGTTCCCCCTGAGACGAATCAACCTTGCGTTTGAATCCGGCACCAAACCCTGCTTTACCGCTGATATAGTATTTCCAGGAAAATTCGTATGAAAATATGGCATGGGGAACTATCGATGATGAGAGCTCATAGCCCTGGAAAGAGCCGTACTTCAGCCATGACGGATACAGTTTCTTAAACCCACAGAGTGTCTCTAAACCGACTGTCAATTTTTTAGTAACCTTTGATGTGACTTTGATATCGGGATCTATATACCAGCTCCCTCTCTTCCCCAGAGAACCATCTATTTCAGGATAACCAGCTACATATAAATTGTAGTAAATCTCTCCTCCATACCTGAGCCTTAACTTTTTATAAAGATCACCGGAAAAGCCAAACCCTGTCTTTAAAACAACATTCTTTGATCCCAGCCAGACCCCGGTATTGGTTTTATAAAAGAGAGGAAATGTTACCCCTATTCTCGGTTCAATATTTCCGATTTTGTAACCGACATAGGTAGTGAAATCTCCTAATGCAAAAGCACTGAAAACCGTATCACAGGGGATTTTCTTTCCATTGACATTCAGAGAATCCCTCTTTTCCACAGTACACTGAAGCGGAATACCGACAAACCCCTTTAATTTCCCGTAAGAAAAATAGCTGTCAAAGGCAAGTTTATTGTAGGCGTTGAGAGCATCACGATTGGGATAATGACTCATCCAGGAACTTATCCCGCAGGTCACAGGGCCGGTATGGAACTTGATTTTTTTGGCAGCTTTTCCTTCTACAGGCTTATTTTTGCTGTCACTATCCGCTGAAGATGGGATAGCAAGTATAGAAACCAGAAGAAGCATTAATATTGAATTCATTTTTCTCCACCACCCATACCCATATATGGGTAGTTTCTGGTCTGTTATCTCAGAACAGGATATGTCTAATATTTAACTATTAGCAATAAATAAATGCAATAAGCGTTTCAGGTTTTTTCTCTCCTTTTTTTTCCTGAGCCAAAACTTCGTTGAATCTTCTCGTGCTTAGCGAAGCAGTATGGATAATTGTAATCAAAAAGTAATATTTACCAGTATAAATAAACGCCTTTTGCAGAGTGTTGATTTTTTCACTATAAGGAGGTGAAAGTCTCACCCTGTCTGCCCTGCCGTAGCTTCTTAGCGTAGGCGGATCGTTCGCCACCCCCTCTGTGCTGACGAAGTGCAGTGCACAACGGGAAACTGTTACAAGTTGGGCAAGATTAGCTGGCTTCTCAACCTTTACTGGTGGAAGAAGAAACGAATATTATATACCGGATTTTCACCTTCGTTCTTGTGCTCGTAATCATATTTAAAAAAGCCTCAAGAAGCACAGGGTGGCCTGAACATGCTCCTGTCGTATAGTCGTACTCTCGTACCATCGTATTGCCGTACTTCCCCCTGGCTTCAGCATGCTTTTCCCCTGAAACCTTAGTATTTATCGCGCCAGACCTTAGTAGTAACAGATTTTAACAAACGTGAAAAAACCTTATTACCTTATTTCCTTTCCACACCTCTTAATAATGTAATAAGGTTATTGTCATTGATTTTTTCTGCTGCTACTAAGGTTTTAAGACAGATACTAAGGTTTTCGAGACAAAGATGCATTACCAAGATTTAACGTGGAAAGAAAAACGCTGCCTGTAATGAACACCTGTCGCGTAGAAAGTCCTGCCCATGACGGTCTTCCGGCATGAATAATGATTCGTTACCTTCAGCGGGGGTTTTAGGGGCCAGGAACACGGCCCCTACCTTTTTCTTAAGCTTTTAATGCTGTATTCCTGCTTTCACATGAAAGGCAAAGAGAGCCAAATTGAATAAATGCAGTCGCTATCTCGCATTCTTATTAGAACTACACTAATTTCCAGGAGGTAATTATGTGGCAGGCATGGATAGTTTTATTAGCTGGAGTGTGGGCCCTTGTTTCCAGCTTTTCCACAGGGCTTGTGATTCCAGCCAATTTTATCGTTACCGGGATAGTGATGGCTGTCTTCGGGTTCTGGTCTGCAAGAGGCAATTGGCAGGGCTACGTAAACGGATTCCTTGGGCTATGGTTAATTTTCTCCGGATTTATTCCGGCACTGATTGAGCCTCTAAACCTGCTGATCGTTGGTATCGCTTCCGCAGTCCTTGCACTGTGGCATGTTTTCGGTACAAGACCGACTTATGCCAGAAGGGCAACAGCTCATTAAGGGGAAAAAGGCCTTTATTCAGGATAATCGGGGAGAAGAACCTTTCTCCTCCTTTTTCTTTTCTTCTAAAAGGCGGCTTTTTGCCACATGATCAAAAAGCCGCCAAAACAGGGTACCTTTGCCCCAAAGCCATGGAAGTTTATCCGGGAGGTTATGTCGTTAATGGAGGCGGAGCAGTCCTTCCAAAAAACTCGATCAGGAACTCCAGGAACACAACCCCCACGGTAAGCCACACGACATAGATCACACTACGACCCACAGGAAGCAGTAGTGCAAATCCAGCAAGAATCAATACTGCTGCCTGCAATTTATTACGATTCGCTTTTATCCACCCCCCTACCCGTCCAGGTGCCCGATCTCCTCCCAGTTGGTAAATCCATAAGCGGACTCTCCTCCGCATTCTGGTCATCAATAATGAGGGACCAAGAGCATAAGCCCCGAAACACAGTATAATTCCAAGCAGCAGTGAGGCACCCAAAGTAGATAACAGTCCTCCTGTAATCGTATCGTAGGCCTGAGAAGTTGCCTCTGATGTGAATAAAGCATCGGGAGGGACCTGCCCAACCATTCTCATTTTGACTATAAAACTGGCAATCAATAGAATCAGACCCGCAGATATGATTCCCACACCCAGGAAAAGTACTGTCTTCCTCCGGTTGTATGACAGTACTAATGAACCTGCTATTGCCACCAGGGTAATTAAAGCAAGCCAGGGAGCTGCAGTATTGAGAGTCTTCAATATGTTCAGAAACCTTACAAACCGTTCAGATTGCAGAATCGCTAATTGAGCCGTAATCCCCTCAGGCAATATAAAACCAAGCCCTCTCCTCTGCAGTTCCTGCCGAAGAGTCTCGATTATTCCCTGCAGATCGATTTCCATCGATTCCGCACGCTCAACCAGTTGCCCATCGATCTGATCTGCCCTTGTGAACCCGGCCATGGCCAGACTGTGACTTAGACGGTTTGCCTCAGTCCAGATACCCTCAAAAGCATCAGTGCTTATGATGAATTTTACGACCTGCCGTGCTGCCATCTGTAAAAGTGTGATAATTGGACCCGCCAGTTCCTCGGATTTTTCAGGAAGCTGCTCCTGAACCCAGGCCCTGATATTTTCCTGCCTTGAATATTCCTGAACGACAGCATTCGCAACTGCATCCTGAACCGCCGGGTCCTCAGTTACCGGCCCCACGGCTTCAACCCACCCGTCTGTGGTTAACAATGTGTGGTTAAGCCAGAGAACAGGAATAGCCACAAACAGCGCTACAATGCCTATTATCAGAAGAATCAGAGAACTGATTCTTCTGCCCGCCGATTCAGGCCTCTCGTGCTCAACAGCGGAAGTGCCCGGTTCCACCTTTTTGCCTTCACTACCCTTTCTAAGAGCAAGCTCCTCCTGAAGCGCCCTGACCTGTGCATGAAGCCTCTCGATCTCCCGTGCGTCTTCATTTCTACCACTGTATTCACCATTCATCGTATCACCCTCTTTTTATCTCACATCTTCACCTGAGTAGCCGATATTCTCATTACAAAGCAAATGCCAATCCTGTCAGGGCATCTCTCTAATCGAATCTTTTCCTGATCTCATCAGTTGATGCAGACAGCACAAAAGCACTGATAATCAGGCCGATATGAGAAAATGCCTGAGGGAAATTGCCAAGCAGACACGCTTGCTCAGAATCATATTCTTCAGAGAGAAGACCAGGATAAAGGACAACCACTGGATATAGTGAGGAAGTTGTGAAGTTCAATGCTGTGGCTGGAAACTGTACCCTTGCCAGAGCACAGGTATCTATAAATCTTATCGATGCTGTAGAACTGTTAGCATTAGTAAAGCAGCATGCTTCCCCGGAGGTAAACTGAAGGTTTACTCCGGGGTCGCTTTTCTGATCTCAGGACAGATATTTATGAATCGAATCAGCCGCCTGACGGCCATGGAAAACAGCCCTTACCACAAGTGACGCTCCTGTGGATGCATCACCTGCTGAAAATACCCCTGGAACCGTTGTGGCATAGGAACTGTCTGTCTTGATATTTCCTCTATTGTCATATTCGACACCCAGTTCCTCTGTAAGCCTGCTGTGTTCTGTGTGCACAAACCCAAGCGCCAGTAAAACCATGTCAACATCGAGAGAAAATTCCGAACCCGGCACTTCAGTCATCTTCATCGCTCCGGTCTCCGGATTCTTTTTCCACTCGACCCTGACAAAGTGTGCCTGCTGAACTTTGATATCCCTTCCGGTCAATTGAACGAGTGACACACCCCACTCCCTTTCACACCCCTCCTCATGCGATGTTGACGTGCGCAGGATCTGAGGCCAGTTAGGCCATGAGGGATTGTGGGAGTGCGGCCACTCCATCGGCTTGGGCATAATCTCGTACTGATACACTTTCTTTGCGCCCTGACGCACAGATGTACCAGTACAGTCAGCTCCGGTATCTCCTCCGCCAAGAATAAGCACTGTTTTGTTCCTGGCGCTGATAATCTCCCTCTCACCCACTTCACCTGCTGAAAACAGGTTTGCCCCTTTAAGAAAGTCCATCGCGAAATGGATCCCCTCAAGCCCACGTCCCGGAACCATTATATCACGCGGATGACCTGCACCCGTCGTCAGAAGAATAGCATCAAAACTGCGTCTCAGGTACCTGACGGAAATATCCTCGCCCACATCTATATCCGTCTCAAAAACCACCCCTTCCTCAGACATCTGCTGTACTCTTCTGTCAACAATTCTCTTTTCGAGCTTGAAACTGGGTACCCCGAACCGCAATATGCCACCGGGTTTAGAGGATTTCTCGAAGAGAGTTACAGAATGCCCATACCTTCGAAGCTGCTGTGCCGCAGCCAGTCCCGATGGACCGGAGCCGATAACAGCCACCTTTTTCCCTGATTCTTTCAAAGGCTTTAACGGCCGAACCCACCCCTCCCTGAATGCCCGCTCTATTATCGCCAGCTCTATCTGCCTTATGGTAACAGGACTTGAATTGATCGAAAGAGTACACGCTGCCTCACATGGCGCAGGACAGATACGTCCTGTGATTTCCGGAAGATTGTTTGTCATCTCCAGACGCTCCCAGGCCTCTTTCCACTTTCCCCTGTAAACAAGGTCGTTGAACTCAGGAATCAGATTGAGTACCGGACACCCCATCGCATGACAGAAGGGAATTCCACAGTCCATACATCGTGCACCCTGACGTGTGAGCTCCTCTTCCGGCTGAAGCTCCGCGATCTCGCGGTAGTCTTTTACGCGCTCCTCAACAGGGCGCTTTTTCATCTCTACCCTTTTATATTTCAGAAAACCGGTTGCCCTGCCCATTATTTGTAAACCTCCTCAGTTATTGTCAATACCTCAGTCTCCCTCAGCTCCTCTTTTCGCAGCCTCTCCAGTACCCGCTTGTAATCTATCGGAATTATCTTTACAAACTGATTGAGCACATCGGTCCAGTTACTCAGTATTCTCTCCGCCTGTCTGCTTCCTGTAAACTCGGCATGGTTTTGAATCAGCCTGAACAGGCGCTCCTGATCGGCTTCTTCAGTGACCGGCTCAATATCCACCATTTCCAAGTTGCATCGGGTATCAAAAAGCTGGTTCTCATCGAGCACAAATGCCACCCCTCCGCTCATACCTGCAGCGAAATTGACCCCGGTCTGACCCAGAACAACCACCACTCCTCCTGTCATGTATTCACAGCCGTGATCACCTACACCCTCAACCACCGCTGTCGCGCCGCTGTTTCTCACCGCGAAACGCTCACCAGCCATACCGCAGATATACGCCTCACCGGCAGTAGCACCGAACAGGTTGACATTACCGGCGATGATATTCTGATGAGCCACGAAGGTCGATCCTTTTGGAGGATAAATGATAATCTTTCCACCTGAGAGACCTTTCCCTGAATAATCATTGGTGTCCCCTTCCAGCTCAAAAGTCACTCCAGTTGCCAGAAATGCCCCGAAACTCTGCCCTGCAGAACCGGTGAACTTGCATTTTATGGTATCCGCAGGAAGTCCTTTTGATCCAAACCGTTTGACCACCTCCGCACTCAGCGATGCACCAACAGTGCGGTTGCTGTTGCGGATCGATGCAAACAGGCTCACAGGTGTACCATTGACAAGAGCAGACTGGGCCTTGTCAATCAGTTCATTGTCCAGCGATGCCGTAAAATCGATTGCCTGACGGCTGGTACACCTCAGAGAACTGCCTTCCGGCATCTCAGGTTTGTGAAGAATTCTTGAAAAGTCAAGCCCCACTGCTTTCCAGTTTTCAACCGCACTGTTCACATCCAGGACATCCACTCTTCCCACCATCTCATCGATTGTCCTGAAACCCAGCTCTGCCATAATTTCCCGCACATTCCTGGCAGTAAACATCATGAAATTCACGACATGCTCAGGTTTACCCGCAAAACGTTTTCTCAGTTCACTGTTCTGTGTCGCCACTCCCACCGGACAGGTGTTCAAATGACACTTGCGCATCATCACACAACCCAGAGTGACAAGCACCGATGAACCAAAACCGAATTCCTCCGCACCCAGAAGTGCCGCTATAACCACATCCCGTCCGGTCTTTAACTGCCCGTCAACCTGAACCCTGATCCGGTCCCTGAGCTTATTGAGCACCAGAGTCTGTTGAGTCTCGGCAAGTCCTATCTCCCAGGGAATACCCGCATGCTTGATAGAGGATATGGGAGAGGCTCCCGTCCCTCCGTCATGACCGCTTATAAGCACCATGTCAGCCTTCCCTTTGGCTACTCCTGCGGCAACCGTCCCCACACCAGCCTCAGACACCAGCTTTACAGAAACACGAGCCTCACGGTTGGCATTCTTCAGATCGAAGATCAGTTGCGCCAGATCCTCGATACTGTATATGTCATGATGAGGCGGAGGAGAGATCAGCATGACTCCGGGAGTGCTGTGGCGCACCCTGGCTATCATCCTGTCTACCTTGTCTCCAGGAAGCTGCCCGCCCTCACCCGGCTTTGCCCCCTGAGCTATCTTTATCTGCAGCTCTCTTGAATTGACAAGATAGCTGATATTCACTCCGAACCTGGCCGAGGCAACCTGTTTGATGGCACTTTTCAGTGAATCACCATTTGGCAGAGGTACATACCGCTCCTCATCCTCCCCTCCTTCACCGGAGTTGCTCGATGCACCAAGGCGGTTCATTGCACAGGCTATCGTCTCATGCGCCTCCTTGCTTATCGAGCCAAACGACATCGCTGAACTGACAAATCTCTTCACAATAGATTCCTCAGACTCAACCTCATCAAGCGACACCGGAGTACGGTTCTTAAAGGTAAAAAGTCCCCGCAGTGTACAGAGATTCCTGCTTATATCGTTTATAATCTCCGTGTATTTTTTGTAAACTCCATAATCACCGCTGCGCACAGCCTGCTGCAGAAGAGTCACCGCCTCAGGGCTGAAAAGATGCTTCTCGGAATTCCTCCTGAAATGGATATTTCCTCCCCAGTCAAGAGCCGCCGATGAAACGATCGGCTTATCAAATGCCTTCCTGTGGCGCCTGTAAGATTCCGCGGCTATGGATTCAAGACCGACTCCCTCTATCCTCGATGCTGTTCCAGGGAAATACTTTTCAACCACATCACTGTTAAGTCCGATTGCCTCGAAGATCTGGGCACCCCTGTAACTTCTGATAGTAGAGACACCCATCTTTGACATTACTTTGAGCAATCCCTTCTTTATCGCGGTTACATAATTCTCAAGGGCAGTCTCAAGCCTCAGACCCTCCGGCAGAAGACCTTGCGCCTTGAGACCAGCAACCGTCTCCAGAGCCAGATATGGATTTACAGCACTTGCCCCATAACCGATCAGCGTGGCAAAATGCATCACCTCACGAGCCTCTCCGGTCTCGATTATCAAGCCTGTCAATTGCCTCTTGTGAGCACGGACCAGATGATGATGTACCGCTGAGACAGCAAGAAGTGCAGGCATCGGTACATCATTCTCCCCTGCACCCCGGTCACTGAGAATGATTATCGAACACCCTTCATCCACTTTTTTCTCTGCTTCTATGCAAAGCCGCTCAATTGCACTGCTGAAATCCACACTATCGTTTTCAAGCGGTGCAAGAATGGATAACTTCGCCCAGCGAAGATCCTCCTGTGCCGAATTCTGCAGTTTGCTCATGTCATCATTGGTGAGAATCGGATAGAGCAGTTTGAGCTGATGACAGTGCTCAGGAGTTTCCTCAAGAAGATTCCCCTCCCGTCCGACATAGCTCATTAAAGACATGACCAGGTTTTCCCGGTAAGGATCTATTGGCGGATTTGTCACCTGAGCAAAAAGCTGTTTGAAGTAATTGTAAAGCAGTTGAGGTCTTTCGGACAGAACCGCAAGCGCGGCATCGTTACCCATCGACCCCACCGGTTCCTGACCATTTTCCGCCATGGAACCCACTGTCATTTTTATATCTTCAAGTGTATACCCGAAAATCTTCTGCTGAAGATCCAGAGAATCTGCAGTGAATGACACCGGTCCCGGAACCTGAAAGAGACCTTTAAGCTCTATCACATTTTTCTCCAGCCACCTTCTGTAAGGTTTCCTTCGGGATATGGATGCCTTGATCTCATTATCGAAAATGACTCTCCCGCGTGAAGTATCCACAAGAACCATCTTGCCTGGTGCAAGGCGGCCTTTCTGCAGTACCTCTTCAGATGCGATCTCCAGTACACCGACCTCGGATGCCAGAAGCATCTTGCCGCTTCTGGTTATGATATACCGCGCAGGACGCAATCCATTTCTGTCAAGAGTCGCCCCTACCCTCACTCCGTCTGTAAAGGCTATGGCAGCCGGACCATCCCAGGGTTCCATTATCGAGGCATGGTACTCGTAAAAAGCCCTCCTGTCCTGGCTCATGTGAAGCCTGGAACCGAATGCCTCCGGAACCATCATCATCATCGCATGCTCTATCGACCTGCCGCTGTTGGCAAGAAGCTCGAAAGCATTGTCAAAAATTCCAGAATCACTCAACAAGGTGTTTATCACCGGTTTGAGTTTTTCTATCTCTTCTCCGTAAAGATCAGACCTCAGAGAGGATTCCCTGGCTATCATCTTGTTTATATTTCCCCGGAGCGTATTGATCTCTCCGTTGTGGGCTATATATCTGAATGGCTGGGCAAGAGGCCAGGAGGGGAAAGTATTTGTGGAGTAGCGCTGATGAACCACAGCTATGGCACTTTGAAACTCCGGATCACTGAGATCAGGGTAGAAAGCCTCAAGTTGCGGCGCCACAAACATCCCTTTATAGACAATGGTTCTGCTTGAAAATGACGGGATATAGAAATCATCTATACCAAAGCCAGACTCCATTGCCCTCTTCTCGATACATTTTCGTGTCAGGTAGACTTTTCGCTCCAGATCATCGCCTTTTTTATCGAAAACAACAAATATCTGGCTCACAAAAGGCATGGATTTACGCGCCATCTCTCCCAGGCAATCCGGACAAACAGGCACATCTCTCCACCCGAGTACTTTCCCGTTTTCATCCTGTACTGTATCATTGACAAGACGCACAAGTTTTCCGCGGACAGCCGGATCATCAGGCATAAAGATCATCGCAACAGCATAGTTTCCCTCAGGCGGAAGAACCATTCCCTTCTTCTCGCATTCACGTGCAAAGAAAACGTGGGGAATCTGCAGCAGAATCCCTGCACCATCACCGGTCATCGAGTCACCGCCGACTGCCCCGCGATGAACCAGGTTCTTAAGTATCGATATGCCCTCTATGACAATCTGGTGAGAACGGCTTCCGTTTATATTCGCGATAAAACCCACCCCGCAACTGTCATGCTCGAATTGCGGATCATACAATCCCTGTTTTTTCATATTGCTCCCGTCAAAACCTCTCTGTTTCAGTTTTACTTTACAAGTTTCCCAATTCGGGGTCGGAATCGGTATCGATACTTTTCCGGACATTTCGGCACCAATTCCAATACCTGTCCAAAATCAAGAAACTATTATGCGCTGTCCGATCCATCATATATACAACATCCCTTCCTGTTTCATCGAATCAATTGTCAATCTCATGCTGCCGGCCTCACCCCCTGATTCAATCACATGCACTGCACGGCTCCAGATCGATGCATCCGGAACCAGTTCACCTATCCGGTTGGGTATACTCATAATAAGATTTTCCTGACAGAAACTTCCCGTCCGGCCGGGATATACCGCCGCGTAAAGCATATCCATCTCTACAAGATCGTTGAAGAAATGGGTACCAAGCGATACATCCGGAACAAGCCCCTCATGCATCGATGCTATCTCACAGAGTACAGCAACAGTGTTTATCTCCGCAAATGAGACAGGCACACCAAGTGATGGTGTAGTCGTACCCCAGCGTCCGGGCCCAAGAAGCATTATCGCTTTACGTCCCTCATTCTTCTTCACGGATGCGTGTGTCAGGCGACCTATAAGCCTCGCCACCGAATATCTGTCCCCCATGCTCATCCCGCCATAGACCTCGGGAACTACATATATCAGGCGCTCCACCGTCATATCCCGACTTGTTCCTATCACCGGCCCTGTTGTCTTCATCAGAATCCTTTCCTGAGGAATTCCACGGGGCAGATTTACCGAGCGGAACTGTCCCTTTACCTGGAAAGGCCTGCACTGAACAAGATTTATCCTGAAGGATTTATCATCAAGAAAGTTCAGCGTAAATTCGATGTCCACAGCATGATCGTAAGCGATGTGAAGCACTCTGAGAAGCTCTCTTATCGCATCGCAGAAGCCGGTATCAGAAAGCAGTTTATCAAATGTTAATACATAGGAAAACACATCCCTGCCCGCCTCTTTACCCCGCTGCTCCATCTCCTCGTCGCGGAAAGCAAAGATGTCAACCGGCACTCTCGGAGACTGCTGAATCACATCCTCAAAACGGTGTGTTTCGGTTGTATTATTTGTTAAATTTATCACATCGACACGTCTCTGCGCATACCGCCTGACCTCGTCAAGACTGGTTTCCGGACGTTTCAGCGGGGCATTGAGTGCCACAATCCTGGTATAATCATCATCGGCACGATCCACCGCCCTGGTACCAAGCCCGAACACCAGACGAAGCACTCCCTGGGAGGGATCAATATCACTGTTCCAGACAAAGGGGTTAAACGAAAATCCCACCCCTGCAGCATGCGGAAAGAAAAGCGAGCCATGCATCTCACCAGAGACACGCTGCACCAGTAAAGCCATCTGCTCGTCATGCTCCATCAGTCCCCAGTGTTCACGATAAGAGAGAGCCTCCCTGCTCATTGTACTCGCATACACAGTGCGGACCGCCTGCTTGAAACTCTCAAGGCGCTCCCTTGGGGTCCCCTGATTGGCACAAAACACACTCTCGTATTTCCCGGAGAAAGCATTTCCGTAAGCATCCTCAAGAAGACTGCTGGAACGGACAATTATGGGAAATTGACCAAAGTAATCGAGCATCTGCGCAAACTGCTCTTCGATCTCTTTGGGAAAACTCCCCTTGAGCATCCGCTCACGCATCTCCTCCGCCCCATCATACATCGAACCGCTCCTCTTGAGCTTGCGCCTCATCCACCAGCATTTGTTTTGCACAAGATAGGTGTAGAAGACATCGGAACCGATAAAGAAAGAATCGTGTACCTCAAGGAGCGCATATAGCTGAGGAGCTTTTTTTGCCAGTATAGCCCTTGCAGTCAGCATTCCAGCCGATTTACCACCGATAAGCCCTGTGCCGATCATCCTTCTTCCAATATTCACCAGATCGGCCAGATCAAAATAGCGACGCGCAAGTTCCAACAGACGGGGATCCCTGGAAAGAGCCATCCTTAAGAGCTGCTCTTTCAGCTCTTCAACCTCACCCTCACAATTCCCGGAACAGTACTTCCCCTGAACCAGCATCTCTGCACGTGTAAAATTCCTTGTCCAGATATCAGCACGCTGAACCGAAAAATCAAGCCAGGGCTGGGGATCACACTCCAGGATCTCCGATATGATCGCACTGGACATCACCGTATTGAACCGCTCCCCATCCCAGCCATGAAGAGTGTACATGCTCGGAGAGTATCTCTTATAAACCTTCTGCGGATGAACATAGAGCCTCTCATCTTTACGGTGAACATCGATAATTACCTGAGCCGTATCATGAATCGCCCCGATTGCCGCAGACATGTGATGATTCCTGAGAAGCCCGAAATAGGCGGCGGTGTCATAGTCGTATAGATAGGGACAGGTCAGCATGAAAAAATTGCCAAGCATCCGGTCACTGTACCAGTCTACGGAAAGCTCTGAGAGGCAGTCAAAAATGTAGCAGGCCCCGAAACCGACCCTCTCTATCACAGAGAAGATAGCAGAAATAAAGTTCTCGAACCCCTCCTCTGGATGAAGTTCATATCTCAGAGCATCGATATCATCGGCAATAAGAGGATGATGATCTGCAAAGCGGAAATAAATAAGCGGATTACCGGTTTTTTGTGATTCCCTGCTGAAATATTCTGTGAAGGGAATGTAATCCTCGATGGATTCTACCTGCCATACAATATTGTCTCCCGGCCTTATCCCCTGGATTACCTCATCCAGACCTGGCAAACCTGTACTTAGTGAATTCAGAACTTTTGGCATAAAATATCTTCTGTTAATTTTATCCCAGGACAATTATGCAAGTAATGTGCCATGCAATTCAATTTTGTGTCAAATCACCCATTCCATAATCAAAAGCCCTAAAAACAGGCACATATTAAGGTGTTTTTCACCCAGATCAATCCCGAAACACTGAGCAGTAACACCCTCAAGCATTCACCCCACTGATACAATTTTGTATCATCCACCCCACACCTGATACATCTTGGTATCAAAACGAGGGGTACAAATTTGGCTCTTCTACTCCCTTTCGTTTCTGTACTCTACCGAAATAACCGCTTCTAATCGATAAAAAAGGGCAATTATGCAGTGATGACATAGAACAGAAAAAAGATGGCACACAATTTGACTATATGCTGATGTCAATTTAGTTCCGTATTGGTATCAGCAACACTTTTGTGCAGATGCTCAGATACAAAAAAAAGATCATTAACGTTTCTCTGGTCAGAATCATGAAAGTCGATTCTTAATCAGAATAATCAATTGCAAGTATTAAATCATTTCACTTGAGGAGCTTTTATGAGTATACGTCACGAAGTAAACCTGGCAATCAAACCAGCCAGCAACGGGAACTTTGAATGTTCCGGCAAAATCTCTGACTATTTTGGAGAGAACACATTCAGCGAAGCTGTTATGATGAGCATGGTTTGCGAAAGAACCTTCTATGCTTTCAAACAGTGGCAGGAAGATGGAGTGCCGATAACAAATGAGCAGGCTGATGAAATAGCAAATGCCATGAAAAGCTGGGCAATCGAGAAGGGTGCCAATTCCTACACCCACTGGTTTCAGCCCATGACCGGACAAACAGCAGAAAAACACGAGACTTTTATCTCCATAAACGGCAAGGGTCAGATCCTGGAAAAACTCACCGGTACAAAATTGATCCAGGGTGAACCCGATGCATCCTCATTTCCATCCGGAGGTCTGAGGGTCACTTTTGAAGCACGAGGTTACACTGCCTGGGATCCTTCATCCCCCGCTTTTATCATGAACGGCGGAAACGGAAAGACACTGTGTATCCCCACAATCTTCATCTCCTACACAGGCGAGGCTCTCGATAAGAAACTTCCGCTGTTAAGAAGCGAACAGGCCTTGAGCAAAGCGGCTGTGGCCATGTTGAAACTGTTCGGACATAACGATGTAAAAAGTGTCTATTCCACATGCGGTGCGGAACAGGAATATTTCCTCATCGATCAGAAATACTATAAAATGCGCAGCGATCTTCAGCTCACTGGACGGACACTTATCGGCGCCCCCTCACCTAAGGGCCAGCAGCTCGAAGATCAATATTTTGGTTCCATAAAGGACCGGGTTCTCGCATACATGAACGAGGTTGCCGTGGAAGCACACAAGCTTGGAATTCCGGTAACCACTCGTCACAACGAAGTCGCCCCGCATCAGTACGAATTTGCACCGTACTTCGAAAGATCCAACCTGGCTGCGGATCATAATGTGCTCCTTATGGACCTGATGCGCAAAGTGGCAAAAAGACACGGTCTGGAATGCCTTCTGCACGAAAAACCCTTCGCCGGTATCAACGGCAGCGGAAAACATCTGAACTGGTCGCTTTCCGACAACAAGGGATCCAACCTCCTTAATCCGGGAGAAACACCAGAGGAAAACCTGCAGTTCCTTACCTTCCTGGTAGCTGTGATCCAGGCTGTTTACAAACGCAGCGATCTTCTGAGACTATCTGTCGCGAGCGCTGGAAACGAACACAGGCTGGGCGCCAATGAGGCTCCTCCGGCCATCATGAGCGTTTATCTCGGTAACCATCTCAAACAGGTAATCGACAATATTGAAAACGGTAACCGTAATAAAATCTCAAAAAAGGACATTGTAGATTTTGGAATAGCGCATCTGCCCAAGTTCCCGCGTGACACAACAGATCGCAACCGCACATCTCCTTTTGCCTTCACAGGGATGAAATTCGAATTCAGAGCCGTTGGAAGCTCGTTCAATATTTCCAGCTCGATCACAATTATAAACTCCATCATAGCCGACTCGATCAACGACATAAGAGAAAAAATTACCGCAGCTATGAAGAGTGATTCCTTTGAAAACGCGGTACTCAAAGTTCTCTCAGCAACTATAAAGGAAAGCAAGCCAATATTGTTTGATGGAAATAACTATTCAAAGCAATGGCATGAAGAAGCCGAAAAACGCGGTCTTCCCAATAAGCCCTCCACTGCAGCGGCTCTGGCAGTGATGATCGATCCGGAAAATGTCAAACTCTTCGAAAAACTGGGCGTACTAAGCAAATCAGAGCTGATCGCACGTTACAATATCTGGATCGATATCTACAATAAGGTTCTCGATATCGAGGTAAAAACCATAATCGACATGATCAACTCATCGGTACTTCCCTCTGCCTACGAATTCCAGCACAATATCGGCAAGACAGTGCTGCAGATGACAGAGCTTGGGAAAGATAAAGAACTCAAGCTGAACCCTGAGTGTATCGAGAACAGAAGAGAACTCTACAGACACCTCAGCGAAGTCATCCTGTTCGTAAACAGAAATACTCGCATCCTTTCTGAGATGGTTAAAAAGGCAGAATCGATGCACGAAGATGAGCGTGCAGCGTACTACTTTGATGAGGTCAAACCACAGATGGAGCATATAAGAAGACATGTTGATGACCTGGAAACCCTGATTCCGGATCACATGTGGCATCTTCCAAAGTACAGAGAAATGCTGTTTATCTCCTGAAGTGTGTTAAATAAAAAAGCAATCAAATCTGATACCTTCATATCAGATCTTGATTGCCTTGATTACCATAGATGATACATTTTTGTATCAAGAGAAAAAATATGATACTTTCTGAATTAAAAGCCAATCTCGGGTTCAACGGTTTATCGGTACTTTACCATATCGCTCGCATTCTGGGCAATGCCTCAGCACTGGAAAAAACCATGGCTGATGTGCTCGAAATTCTGGAGATTCATGCCGGGATGAACCGGGGGATGATCTCTATTCTGAACCCTGACAGAACCGAACTTGTCGTCGATGTTGCCCGGGGGATTTCTGACCACGACCGTAGAAAAGGCAGATACCGGCTTGGCGAAGGAATAACCGGCCAGGTGGTTGAAACAGGCAAACCGGTTGTCATCCCCAGAATCAAAAACGAGCCAAAATTCCTTAACCGTACAGGTGCCAGGTCAAATCTTTCCGACAGCAATATCGCATTTTTGTGTGTGCCAATAAAATCCGGCAAATCTGTTATCGGAGCACTCTCCGTAGACAGAAGCTGTACTGAGGAAACAATACTGCAGGATGAACTCCGTTTTCTGGAGGCGATCGCCGACCTTATTTCTCAGGTTGTAAACGACCGCCGTCAGAAACGCATCCTTGCGCTCGAAAAAGAAAACCTGGAGCTTCGCAGAACACTCGAGGAGCGAGGCAAACCCGATGAGATGATGGGCAACTCCAGTGTCATGCGCGAGGTATTCCGCCAGATAGCCCAGGTTGCACCCTCTCCAACTACAGTTCTGGTACGGGGTGACACCGGCACAGGAAAAGAGCTTGTTGCACGCGCAATTCATCAGAGAAGTACCTTTAAAGAGGGGCCCTTTATTGCCGTCAACTGCGCTGCTCTTCCTGAATCTCTTCTGGAAAGTGTCCTGTTTGGGCACGAAAAAGGTTCTTTCACCGGCGCCACAGAAATGAAAGTCGGCCAGTTTGAAGCTGCCAATAGTGGAACACTTTTTCTCGATGAAATCGGAGAGATGCCGCTTAGTGCCCAGGGACGGCTCCTGAGGGTAATCCAGGAGAAGGAGTTTCAGCGGGTCGGTGGCACAAAGATGATCAAAGTTAATGTACGGCTGATCGTTGCCACAAACCGTGACCTCGAAAAGGATGTACTGGAGAACCGCTTCAGACAGGATCTCTTTTACAGAATCAACGTATTTACTGTCTATTTGCCTCCACTGAAGGACCGCGGCTCCGATGTTCTGCTACTGGCAGATTATTTTACCAAAAAATATTCGGACCTTCTGGGCAAAAAAATCGAACGGATCTCCACCCCTGCAATTGATATGCTCCTGGCTTATCACTGGCCCGGTAACGTGCGCGAACTGGAAAATGTCATCGAGCGGGCTGTAATTGTGGCATCCGGCGACTGCATCAACGGCCATGACCTCCCCCCGACACTTCAGATGAAAGATCTTTCTTCCAGCGGAGAGCGGATCGGGACCTTTGAAAACCTGGTTGAAGCATACGAAAAGGAGCTTCTTACCGAGGCTTTAAAAGATTCCAGGGGTAATCAGACCGAAGCTGCGAGACTGCTTGGTACGACCAAACGGGTTGTGCAGTATAAGGTCGCACGGTACAGGATCGATTATCAGAGATTCAAGGAATAGTTTCTTTTCATCTTGGAAATTCATTCCGTGAAAACAGAAATCCAGATGTTGAAAGCTTTACAATCTTAAGAAGATATGGAATGTTAAAGGTATAAATGTTTGTTTCACCTGATAAAGCCCCGTAGCACGCGCGGCCAGCCGGACTGGAGGTGCACCTGTCTTCAGGTGCAGTATGCTCCAAAAAAGCGGAAGTCTTCTTCCGCGATACAAACGACATACCGAGGTGGAACGACGAGCCGGAAGGTGATACCTGCCCAACAGGAAGGGCAGAAAGCATCCCGGTGCCCGTCTGCGGCAGCCGCCCAAAATCTTATTCCTATTTTGAGACAGTCTCAAACCTCCCACACATTATCTCTTTAATGATTTTTGAAAAACTTGGGGACGAACTATCTTTTTACTTTTATAAGGTTCGATGGATTGCCTCTCTCCGTGGTGAATTATTGACTTAGTCGTTTAAATTCTACTTTCACCCGGATATGAATTAACAACCTTTCCTTTGTGAGCAAATTGAGCAAAAAATTGAATCGGTGCCGATACCAACACCGATTCATGAAAAACGGACTACCTGAATCCTGAATCCCGAGTTCTAACCTTAAATCACCCGCCTACTAACCAATAGCACACCCTCCTTCCTCTCCTGTCCTTATCCTGATACACCTGGGAAGATCAAAAATGAATATCTTCCCGTCACCTATTTTACCCGTACGTGCCCCTTTAATGATCGCCTGCACTGTACGGTCCACAAATTCCTCATTTACGGCAATTTCAAGCTTTACCTTCTTAAGAAGATTGACTTCGAATATATTGCCACGATAGCTCTCAGTATACCCTGCCTGCTGCCCGCAGCCTATAACATTTGTCACAGTCATCTTTCGCACGTCCGCATCAAACAAGGCCTGTTTTACATCAGGTAATCTGTTCGGCTGTATAATCGCCACAACCATCTTCATATTTATTCCTCCCGTTTATTCCGCAGTTATCTTATCCCTCAGTAGTGAATATCTGAAACCCGTTATAAGCCTCAAGTCCCATCTCGCCGATATCCAGTCCTCCGATCTCCTCCTCACGGGAGACTCTCAGACCGATTGTTTTCTTTATGATAAACCAGAACACCATTGACAGTATGAAAACTATGCCACCGATAGCGGTAATTCCGGCCAACTGCGACAACACCTGCCCGATACCACCACCATAGAACAATCCTGTGACTCCATCAACACGCCCCGGTACCGCAAACAATCCCACCGCTAAAGTACCCCAGACTCCATTTACAAGATGCACAGACAGGGCTCCAACCGGGTCGTCAATTTTGATCTTGTCAAAAGTTATAACTGATACTACCACCAGAACACCACCTATGGCACCCACTATTACACTGCCCAGAGGAGAAATTACCGCACATCCTGCAGTGATTGCTACCAGACCAGCCAGACACCCGTTTATAATCATCGACAAATCCGGCTTCCCCATAAGTTTCCAGGCTGTAAACATCGCAGTTATTGTTCCCGCACACGATGCCAGAGCTGTTGTCAGAGCTATTCTTGGAACATTCTCAGTAACTGCCAGTTCGCTTCCGGGATTGAACCCGAACCATCCAAGCCACAGTATAAAACCACCCAGTGTAGCCAGAGGAATAGAATGACCGACTATTGCCCTTGCACTCCCGTCCTTTCTGTATTTGCCAAGCCGCGCTCCGAGCAGAATTATTCCAGCCAGTGCTGCCCATCCTCCAGCAGAATGCACTACGGTAGAACCAGCAAAGTCATGAAACCCAAGATTCGCAAGCCATCCTCCACCCCAGACCCAGTGCCCGCCAATCGGGTATATAACACCAACCATCACTACACCAAAGAGAATAAAAGCAGTAAACTTGATTCTCTCTGCCACAGCCCCGGAAATTATCGAGCATGCAGCCGAAGCGAAGGCAAGCTGAAAGAAGAAAAAGGCAAACAGAGGAATGTTGGATACCGGGCTGAAAGCATTTTCACTCACCAGAAACGATCCGGCTCCAATAAAATTATTTCCCCTGTCGCCAAACATCAGGCCATAACCAAGTCCCCAGAACACCATGGCAGAAATCGCAAAAACCACATAATTTTTTGTCAATATATTAACAGCGTTTTTCGCCCTGCAGAAACCTGTCTCTATAAACGCAAAACCGGCATTCATGAAAAATACCAGAAATGCTGCGACAAGCACCCAGAGTGTGTCAACTGTGTTTATTGTACTTCCGGTTTCAGCACTTATCGAACCTGGCGTCAAAACCACCCCCGCCAGAACCGCCATCCAAACCTTACTCATAGAAAACTCCTTCCATGTATTTGAAAGTTTATTATTTGTCTCGTTTTGACTTGTAATAACCACGTTAACCTGTCAGTGCAACAGACATGCCAGAATGGCAAATTGTGTAAACACGCTCTATTCACAGCCGATATCGATCTGCACCGGCACAACACTGTTTCGTTTGACAGACTGCGGTACATTTCTGTAACAAGTCCAATCATTTTCATAAAGTAAAGCATATTCATCTCAACCGCATCTTGACTGTATAAGGTATGGGCGTGTCACACCTCGTTGTGTATCAGGAATCACATGCGTCTGCAATTCTCCACCCCCTTGATTTTCTTAATCAAAAGACTTTTTCACTTCAGATACAGAACTGTTATTTTCTTAAAACTCCACAATTATTTCGGACCCTATTCCGTAAAGAAGATCCTTGCCTTTTACACCATCAGAGAGCGGACCCACCACCTGCCCCCACAGCCACCACTGAATATTTTCAGCAGGATAGATGTAAAAGGTGGGGACTGCCCAGAACGCGTTATCATCCTTGTTCTCCAGATCCGCCCCATGGTACTCCAGAGGCAGACCTGCTGCGAACTTGTCATTGAAACTGTACCCGGGTTCCACATAAAACATCAGCTCATCAGCAATCCCGAACAGCGGATCATCAGCAAGCTCATTTACCGAATCAGGATCAAACAGTGCATAACCGGTGAAAGCCAATGAAAACCGGTTAAATGTCAGTGACGGTTCCAGAAGAAGAGAAAGCACATTTCCCCGGTCGGTTCCTCCGATTGATGTGTACCCGACATCCGCCTTTACTGACAGATAGTCACCGATCGATCCCAGGTAGTGTGCACCTGCAAAGAAATCGGTTCCTGATGATATCTCTTCGAGAGAACTCCCCCGCATCCCGTAGTACAGCTCCAGGGAATGATTCTCATTCAGGTTGACTCCTGTTAGCCCGTGCAGATCCGCCACATTATCCCCGACATCAGCTACACCCGCTGTTATCTCCTGCCTTATTTTTTCATTACCGAGTCCGTAGCTTAGCCCTCTTGTAAAGCTTTCTTTCGTTATCATGCTCAGGCGTTTGTAGAAATAGTAGTTGAATTTTCCGTACTGATAAACAAGATCACCCACTTTGAAGGTACCGATTTTACTCTCCCATGTGATATCAAACCCGTCAAAATGAACCTCAATCCAGCGCTCCGATGGAAGTCCGGCACCTGCAGGAATCTGTCCCTGTCCTGACAATGAATACACGGAATTCACAGTCGTATACACATGTGCACTGATCTTTGGATTGAACTGCAAAGATAAACCAAGATCAAGCTCACTGTTTGTAAAGTAAGATCCCCGTAAATCCACCCACACATCAGCATCAAGATATCCGCTGAAAGATATCTCAGGTGCCGCCATACTATTGACTGTTACCATTGACATTACGACCAAAGTTCTGAGTTTTAGCATAGATCCTCTCTTGATAATTGAGACGTTTTTTTTCGCAGGATATCTATGCAAAGGCAATGCCAATAGCTGATTTCACTTAGAAAGAGGATTCAGGCGGGATCGCAGAATACATGACAGACAATTTTGTTACACACAGACAGTTGACAGAACATTTTTGTAACTTATAAAGGGATCAGAAGTCCGGTTAATCACAAACCGGGGGTTTACATTTCAAGTATTGTCACGGAATAAAACCAAAACTGGAATCAAACGAATCTCCGCGTGATCAGTCTTTTTCCTTAACTGTTTAAAATTGAACGCAGTAAAGTTAGGATACATGGGCAATGGCATCGATACCGATACCGACCCCGAACAGGAAACCCAGCATGGTGTGTGCTATTTAGTTGAGTTAAAACGGATACTGGCAGAAAAAAGTCAGGACGGGCTCAGTGATACGTAATATTAATAGGGTTGACGAGAAACGGATCGTTTAACTTAAAGGAGTTTTGCAATGAACACAATCGATACAGATCGTTCGGTCTATGAAAGTTACCGGGGATGGAGTGTGGGGCTGGGGGTATTGATGATAATCCTGGGATTGATCTGCATTTCATTCGCGGCCTTTACAACATGGTTATCCATTATTACTCTGGGAATTGTGATAGCAGTCCGGGGAGTAGTTGATATAGTAACCGCTTTTTCACCGGGCCGCCGCAGAGGAATTTTCTGGCATCTCTTTGGAGGGATTCTGGCAATTGCAATAGGATTTCTGGTAATGTTCCATCCCGGCCTGACAACCACCGCTTTGACATATTTCATAGCTGCTTTTCTTGTCATTCTGGGATTGTTCAAAGCCATTGCCGCACCAGTTGAGCATCGTGCAAACTGGGGCTGGGTGATGCTTTCCGGGATCATTTCTCTTGCCTTTGGAATCTGGATTATCGCTGCCTGGCCAGAGATCTCCTTCTTTCTGATCGGTCTTCTGGTCGGAATAGAAATATTGATTCAGGGAGTAGTGATGGTTGCTCTTCCCTACTCAGTACCGCATCCGAGGAAAAGTGAGGCATATGCACATTAACTGCATAGCGGAAATCTGACCGCAGGAACATTTTTTTACCCGTTATCGGATCCCTTTTATCCATGACGGGTATTTTTATTTCTTTAATTGCAACTCAAAACTGACTGAAGACAAAATCCATCTATTGCGGTATTCATTAATATTGAAGGAAATTACCTGTCTTTCCCAATGCAGAGGATAGATTTCCACCTCCGATCCAGGTACAAAAGAGCATCACGGCTCATGTATTGTTCAGCTAAATTAAATCCAAATACTGCTACCAGACTATTTAAGCGCTTATAAAAGTAAAAAAGTAGTCCGTCCCCAGATCAAAATCAGGCACTTAAATTGCTGTTCTCATATAAACCCAACCCTCAGGAGGAAAATATGGAACGATTAGGCATGATTCTCCTCTCAATCTGGCTCATTCTAACCGGAGCAAGCTATTTTATCAATCTCGGCGCGCTTAAAAATCCTGTTCTGTTCAGTCTCCTGCAACTGCTCGCCGGCATTTTTATTCTGATCGGATTATGGCCGATTTTTAACTGAGTTTTTCCAGCAGTAACAAAGCTCTTAGAATTCGGATTTTCCCGCTCCCTGATGTATTTTCTTTTTTAACTAGACCGGTGAATCTTTAACCCTGCGCAGATTTTAGTATGATAAGTTATTAAACATGACTCTCTATCCACTTAAACTCACTCCGGTTTACACTGAAAATGTCTGGGGTGGCCAGGCATTAAAAGAAATATTCAATAAAGATGTTCCCTTCAAACATACCGGCGAAAGCTGGAATGTCGCCTCTCATAACCGTGGCGCAAGCATAATTGAAAATGGAAGCCTCAAAGGCAAAAGCCTGAGGTACGTTTTTGATAATTTCAAAGAGGAACTGCTTGGTAGCACCTGGAAACACCTGCAGAGATTTCCACTGCTCATTAAACTGATAGATGCTAAAAACCGATTGTCCCTCCAGGTACATCCTCAGGACAGTTACGCCAGAGAACACGAGGGAGGAGAACTGGGAAAATCTGAGATGTGGTATGTGCTCAGAGCAAAAGAGGGTGCCAGACTCGTTTTAGGATTAAAGAAAGGTGTATCAAAAGAACAATTTAAACTTGGCATCGAACACAGGGATTTTGATTCCCTCGTGAATGAGATACCAGTGAAAAAAGGTGATGTTGTCTATGTTCCTGCAGGGCTTCTCCACTCCATTGGAGAAGGTATAGTGCTTTTTGAGGTACAGCAGAACTCCGACACCGTGTACAGAGTGTTTGACTGGAATCGCCCCGGTCTCGATGGACGACCAAGAGAGCTTCATCTGAAACAGACACTTGATGTTCTGGATTTCAAGGGCAGATTGAAAAATCAGGTGATACAAGGTCTTGAATTGAAAAGGGACGGAAACTCCATAACCTACTATGTTGCCAATCGCCATTTCGCTACTGAAAAGATCTCTCTGGTATCACCGATGACGGAAAACACAAACGGTAAGATGATTCTCTATACTATCATCTCTGGAACAGCCTCAGTTCATTGGAATAGCTCTGAGATAAAGATGGGGAACGGTGAATCGGTTCTCGTACCTTCCTGCACAGGAGAGTTCCAGATTTCAGGCCAGGGAGAAATCCTGAAAAACTACATTCCTGATATAGAAAGCGATTTTCTACAGCCACTTAAGAGAGCAGGCTATTCCGAAGAGGAAATTTACAGTAACACAGCTGTCAGCTATGAATAAGAAGGCCTCGTAAGGCTACTTTTTTAAAATCTCCAATCCAACTTTCCCTACCCCGGATTGAATAATACCCAGTTTTTTTGCCGCTGCTCTGGAAAGGTCTATTATCCTCTTTTTTGCAAATGGACCCCGGTCATTTATCCTGACCACAACAGATACTCTATTGCTTAGATTTGTAACCCTGACCATTGTGTTGAAGGGGAGGGTAGGATGGGCTGCGGTCATTTCATTCATATTAAAAATTTCGCCATTGGCAGTTTTCCGCCCGTGGAACTTATGGGCATAATACGACGCCATCCCCACTTGAAAATACTTACCGTGCGTTTTCCTGATCTTTTCGGGAGAGACCTTCTTCTCCGGAGGAGGAGCCTCTTTCTCTGTCTTTTTAGTATACCTCGGCGCGACCGTGCAGCCAAAAAAAGTCAGCATCACTGATAACACTGTCAGACAGGTTATCTGAAACGCAATTTTCTTTCTCAACCCTGGAGAAGCGCCGCTCATGGCAGTGAAAAAAACCATCGGCGGCTGCAGATTAAAGTGGCTGGTTGATAACTGCTGGTTGAACACTGTACTGCTTTATAAACTCTTCGACTTTCCTGTGGGCATCATCGTCTGTAATTTGACAAGGAGGATGCTTGCAGAAGTACGATGATGGCCCATGCAGAACACCGCCTAACCCGGCATCGAGGGCAAGTTTACAGCAGCGAATAGTGTCTATTACCACACCTGCACTGTTGGGAGAATCCTCAACTGATAACCTAAGTTCAAGATTCATGGGAACATCACCGAATAATTTTCCCTCCATGCGAATAAAACAGATTTTCTGATCATTCTGCCAGGGGACATAATCCGATGGCCCCACATGGATATCCCTCTGATCCAGCCTGGAGGCAGCCACCGATTGAACAGCCTCTGTTTTGGATTCTTTCTTGGATTTAAGGCGTGCCCGATTAAGCATGTTAAGGAAATCGGTATTACCTCCGGTATTGAGCTGATAGGTGCGTTCCAGCTTAACACCCCTTTTCCTGAACAGATCTGTCAGAGTACGATGGGTTATAGTAGCACCCAACTGCGCCTTTATGTCATCTCCTATTATAGGAATATTCTTTTCTTCAAATTTTTTAGCCCATACAGGATTTGAGGCGATAAAGACGGGAATATTATTTATAAAAGCAACCCCTGCATCAAGGGCACACTGGACATAAAAGCGGGTTGCCTCCTCAGAACCCACAGGAAGATAGTTCAGAAGTATCTCTGCACCGGTCTCCTTGAGGATATCTACTACTTCTTCTCTTTCAGGTTCCTTTTCCGAAGAGAGCACAAAGCGATCATTTTCATTATAATCTTTCATGTGCTCTGAAAAACCATCCAGCACTTTCCCCATCCTTACCTTTACACCAGCAAGAGGCATCTCAGGGCAGAAGACAGCAGTACAGTTAGGCTTGCTGAAGATCGCTTCGTTGACATCTTTTCCAATCTTTCTCTTGTCAACATCAAAAGCAGCAACAACTTCTATCGATGATGGTGTGAATCCACCAATATCCCAATGCATCAAACCAATTGCATCCTGGGGCCTTTTATCCTTATAATACTGAATACCCTGGATTAAAGAACTTGCGCAGTTGCCAATGCCAACAACCGCGATCTTTATTTTGTCCATATCACTGCAACCTCCCTGATTTCTTATGTTTACCATTAAAAAGCACAGCTACACCAGACATCCCGCCCTGACATGGTCGTTTCAGTACTGATTCAGAGTAGCATGTCAATTCTTATGCCGCAATGATTATGCCAAAAGGAATCAGAACGGATATGGATTTGCAAGTCTGACCACTCCGCTTTCCATGGCAAACCACAAATTTCCACCATTATCCCTGTGAAGACTGAAAACCTGAGCAGCAGGTATGCCTAACTGCTTTGGATCACTAATCCACTCATCTCCATTGAACTTAAGCAGACCAGTTTCAGATCCAAACCAGATTCTACTCTGTGTATCAACCATTATACTCGTTATCCCAGGCTGAATTTCCATATAAGTGTTCCATTTCCCATTCTCAAAGCAGTTCACATCTTTCTCTCCAACTGCCGCCCAGATAACATTCTTCCTGGAATCCTGTGCCAAAGCCTTCACATCGTTCCAGCTCAAGCCCTTTTTCATATCATGAAGTGTCCACTTCGCTCCATCAAACACACTGATTCCCTTATTGGTTCCTACCCAGATATCGCCCTTCTTCCCAGCCATAAGTGCCTGCACCTTGTCGCTCACCAGACCATCTTTTGTGGTGTAAGTCTTCGATGAGCTTCCCTGGAAACAAACCAACCCTTTATCTGTACCAACCCATACTTTTCCATCTGACGAAGCAGCCATACTGCTAACAGCATCACTTGGAAGGCCGTTTTCAGATGTGTAGTTTGTAAACTGATTCCCGCTTCTGACAGCTACTCCGTTATTTCCACCAATCCATACTTTACCGGAAGCATCAGTTACCATGCAGGTTACATCACTTCCCGCAATTTTTCCCAAAGTGGGAAATTTCTGCTCAGCAGCCTTTTTCATGCTCGTAGAAAAAACACTCTCCTGAGTAGCGAACCACAACACATTATTCTGCAGAGTAAAAGCTTTCACTGGTCCCGATGCAGAAAAGACACGCCACTCTGTAGGCTTTTCATAAACAATCGAATCCGCTTTCACATCATCGTCATCCTGAGCAAAAGCCATGAAAACGCCAAATATGCCTAACAGTAGAATACTTCTGAACATAGGACCTCCTGTTTGAAAAAATTACCCAGGCATTTTACCCGAACACTGAAAAATAAGAGAGATCAGCCTCCAGTGCAACAGAAACTCAAATTTCCACATAAAATCCACACCTGCAGCCGCTTACCTGGAATGACGCGTACCTGCCGACAATGCGCTCTCAACCCCAAAAGCAAAACCTGAATTACCTGCAAGCACCCGGTAGGTCCAGTAATTGGCCAGCACTTTCTTTACATAATCACGAGTTTCAGAAAAAGCTATATCTTCCACAAAAAGATCATACTCCTCTTCTTTATTCCTGCTGAACCATTTCCGGGCATTGTGAGGTCCCCCGTTATAGCCGGCCAGTACCAGCACTACATTATCGTTGAACTCATCCAGCAACTCCCGTATGTAAAAGGTCCCGAACCGGACATTGTAAAGCGGACAGGAAAGAGAATCATTTGCAAATGGAACCTTAACCTTCTCAGCGATGTACTTGCCTGTATAAGGCATTATCTGCATCAGCCCGATCGCTCCAACAGGCGACTTGATCACAGGATTAAAGATGCTCTCCTGCCTTATCACCGCACTGACCAGATAAGGATCAACATTGTGTTGTGCCGCAGCCTCCCTGATTATATCGCCAAAAAATGATGGATAAAGGAATCTGTAAAGCCCAAGCGGCATTCTCCCCTTTGCGGCAACGGGTATCCGCCAGGTCAAGCGACGGGCAACCCTGTATGCTTGGGCAGGCGAATCACCGATATAATAAAGGAGCGACAACTCCAACTGAAGACTCAGATTTGCAGGAAAAGAAGTCTCCAGCTTTTCCAGAAAGTATTCGGCTGCTTCTGTTTCCCCGATCGAGGCAAGGTAAATCCCACGGATATAATCGATTGAATCTGATGCAGAGAGGTCCTTTTTCAATTTGGCAGGCGATATGGAATCGAGCCACTGGAACACATGATCAAGACCGGAGACGGTGTCCAGAGCAAATTCAGCGGTATCTCCCAGAAGAGATAAAACCTGCCTCGATCTGTGTGCATAGTAATCATAAGGTTCCTCTGCTGAAATCTCGCGGAAAACCTTCCTGGACTGCCTTGTCTTGTCAAGCGCAAGCAGGCACTTGCCTTTCCAGTAAGAAATGGAAAGCCTCAGTTTTGAATAAGGATACTTCTTTGTAAAATTATCCAGTATCGTCAGGGCAGAATCATATTTTTCCTGTTTGTAAAAACAAAGTGCATGTCTCAAATACGACTCATCCCGCCTCGACCCCTTCGGATAACGGGTATAAATCTGCCGGTACACAGAACCAGCTTCATTAATCTTCCCCTTCTCCTCCATCCTCCAGGCCTTGAGCCACATTATCTCCTGGTTTCTTGAATGAGAAGGATACTCTTTTAAATGCCTCTCATACCACTTATCAGCTTCATCCGCTTTACCGATTTTACGGTAAGCCCTCGCCAGACTCATTAAAACATTGGCGTCAGAACCATACTTGCTGTCTATTTTCCTGTAGGTCTTAATCGATTCCTCAAACATCCCCAGTTGATAGTATACCTGCGCCCTGAGATACAGATACCTTCCCTCCGGAACTTCCCTCATCAACCCTTTTTTAGCCGCTATATTTCGCAAAATCCCATCAGCCGTCTTCCAGTCCTTGCACTGTGCAGCAGCATTGGCAAGCTTAAACTGGTTTTTCCCGCCTATTTGCTGTGAATCAGAACTGAAAACAAGCTTGGCGATTCGGCAGCCTTCTTTTCCGCTTAAAACCATCGTGTCAAGGAGCGAATCTATCACACTCCAATTCCTCCCCTTGATCATCGCATCGACAGTGTCCGAAAAATCAGGCAGCTTTACCTTCTCCTCCGATTCCCTCCACCTCCGGAACTCCTCCAGCCATCCTGCATCAGACAAACCACTGCTGTCCTGCTCAACAGCCTTCCGAATCTTCCCGAAGACATAAATCTTATATTTCTGAGGAATCCTGTGCCCAAGAGCAGCCCTGTAAGCAGTCAGGCTATTCTGCACCCGCCCCTGCTCATATTCAATATCACCAATAAATGTGTAGGCAACCGGCGCTATCACCTCATTTTTCTGGGCAGCAAGCCTGTAGAGAAAAAGCGCTTTACTGTGATCGGAAAGCTTATGATGGATATTGGCCAACTGGAAAACCCGCTGGATAGAATCTGTTACCAGAGAATCAGAAAGAAGCTCCTGCAGAGCAGCTTCATAATTTCCACTCTTCAAATTTCCCATACCGGGGAAATATGCAGGAACAAGACTAAGCTTTGACACACTACCGCTGTCTTGCGAAGCCAGACACAGAAGCGGAATGAAAATCACAGCAGTTATAAAAGCTACTCTTCTGGTGTACGCTCTCACATTCACTCCGGGTTCCTGGGAACCAGTTCACATGTATATGCCGCCATTAATCCCCAGGACCTGACCAGTCATATAACTGGAGTCTGGAGACAGAAGAAAAGAAACAACCGATGCGACCTCGGAAGGACGACCGAATCGCTGCATTGGAATCTTTTCCCTGTATTCTTTAGTATTTATATCATCAGTCATATCTGTTTCAATAAAACCGGGAGCGACAGCATTTACAAGCACATTTCTTTTGGCACACTCCTGGGAGAGCGCCTTAACCGCACCGATCAATCCCGCCTTTGTAGCCGAATAATGCACCTGCCCCGGAAGCCCGGTCTGTCCGGAGGTTGAAGATACGACCACTATTCTCCCCTGTCTGCTCAGAACCATCTGCTTTACAACTGGTTTAACCACAGTGTAAAAACTGCGCAGGTTGATGTCGATAATCTCATCCCAGTGATTCTCCTCCATAAACACCAGCAGTTCATCCCTGCGTATCCCCGCACTCAGCACAAGCCCCCAGACAGTATTTCTGGCCAGTAAATCTTCAATTGCAGAAACAGTCTCACTGCGGTCAGTAATATCAAAACGGCACAGTTCAGCACTGCCACCGGATCTTTTGACCTCCTCCAGAGTCTTCTCTGCCTCTGTAGTGTTCTGACGGTAGTTTATCAGTACATGATAACCATCCTGTGCGCCGCGTAAACACACCGCCCGTCCAATACCTCTCCCACCCCCGATCACCAGGACTGCTTTCTTCATATTTAACCCGGACTTTAAAAAAAAGGAATTTTTCTGTACAGAGCAGTAAATGACAAGATCTGCACTTCTGGTACGTTTAAAAACTGGTAAATGGGGAACCTTTTATCAAGAATAATATAGAAAACAAACACCGGAGAAATTAGCCCAGATTGGCTCCCTGTCTCAAAAGCTCAACCTGAACATCTTCAGGTTTAACCAAACTGACTTTACCGACCTTTGCTGCCAGGGCTGCACACACACCTGCAGCATGCCCCGTAGCCATTGCCACCGGCATTACCCTGTAGGATGAGTGTGCTTCGTGAGTACCGGAAATACAACGACCGCCAGTAAGAATATCATCACACCCCAGAGGTTTGAGACACCTGAGGGGAATATCGTAAGCCTCTCCAGGAGGAACCCGCTCCATACGGGTACCCTTTCCCCTGGGATTATGAATATCAAGAGGATAAGCACTGCGCGCTATCACATCATCAAATCTTCTGGCCTCGATTATATCCTCTCCCTTAAGTACATATTCTCCCATTATCCTGCGGGACTCTCTGATTCCAACCTGAACACCTGTCTGCACCATATAGGAATTCTCAAAACCGGGAACCCATTTTCTCAAAAATTCAGAAACCTCATGTGCCTGCTTCCTGTTCTCCCACTCCGAAACAGTCAGATCAAAAACATCAACCGCCAATCCACCCACCCTTGTACTGTTTACGCTTACCTCCTGGTCATGAGGAGTTGCGAACATGAGAAGATCCTCTCTTGGAAACTTCAACTTCCCTTCAGCAGTCGCCTTCTCGATCAGATCCCACAATCCGAATACTCCATACCACTGCTCAGGATGTTTCCGCACATACTCGACAAATGCAGGCCGATGAAAGCCCACCATTCTGAAATAAAGTGTCATCGGCTGCACCAACCCATCAGTTTCACGCCCTATCTTGTAAGGCGCCCCGGCCAGATACGCCACATCACCATCACCAGTACAGTCCACTATACAGCGGGCACGAATTGCAACAGGTCCGGATTTTGTCATGAAAAAAACCGTGGAAAAATCCTCCCCTCTGGAGTAGGAGAACGCAAAGGAGTGCAGCAACACACGAACATTGGAATCATCCAGCATACTCAAAGCTGTGCTTTTAAGAACCTCCGGATCAAAAGGCATTACATACCCGGTTTCAAAGGAAGGAAGCACAGCTCCCCCGTTCTCAATCAGCCGATTCACCAGTTCCAGAAGCACTCCGGCAATTACCCTGGTACCCTCACCATGATCGGAAGGAAACAGGTTTGACTTACCGGGCTTGCGAAAAGTAAACTCCTGGGTATGGGCTGACATAAAAGGCATCACCAGTGCCACAGTAGCAGCGCCACCAAGAAATCCATACCTTTCTGCCAGTATCACCTCACCACCGGCCCTTGCAGCACCAAACGATGCCCCGATTCCTGCAGAACCACCCCCTACCACCAATACATCGGTTTCTGCTGCCACAAGTGCCTCACTTGCAGGCACGGTTATTTTTTCATTTTTATCAGGACGGCTCAGAGGAGGCATTTTGTTCCCTCTTGTCTTGAATCTTTCTCTGTTTAAGCAAATCTATCAATACACCATTATTCTCTGAAGCACGGCTCTGGAGCCTGGGAAGCATGGTATTTATCTTTCTCTTCAACTCCTCTCTGCTATCCCAGGCTCTGTCAATATAGGCCATAAGACGCCCCTCATTGACCAGATTAATGGGAGGCATCTCTATATCCAGTTCCTCAAGAAAACCCATCACTTTCGAAGAATAAGGGAGAGCTACAAAAGGTACTCCCATTCTGGCGGCAAAGATCAGAAAATGAAGCCTCATCCCCACTGCGAAATCCAGATGGCTGATAATATAGAGAAGTTGATTTGAATTGTAGTTTCCCCGCAGCACCGATGCTCTCTGGGGACGAAGCATCCTGGAGATTACCGCATGTGCCTGCTGAACATCAAAGACACCCGGTTCCATGGGGATAAAGATGATATCCGCATCAAAACGTTCAATCATGAAATCCGCGGCATTGGCAAGCAGGGCATGATAGTGACTCTCCTGGATATCCGGTGCGGCAACTCCCGCTTCTCTTACTGAGATTCCAACTCGTCTCCCTTTCCCTGAAAGCCCCTCCCGGCGCAGCACTGTTTTATCCACAGTTTCCGGCTTGAGAAGAAGCGCCGGATCTGCAGTGATTAGCATTTCACGTCTCAGCCCAATCTCCTCCAGAATCTGGCAGGAATGGCGATCTCTGACAGTCAGACGATCAACAGCACTTAAAACATCACGAACATACCCGGCAACCAATGAATCTTTCAGAGGCCCGGCCCCAACTGCATACACCATCACCGGTACACCTTTTTCAAGGGCCAATGATGCTTCCCGAAGATGAAGCCTGGCGTGAGCATCATAGAGAATTCCTCCTCCCCCCACTACCAGCGCATCAAGCCTCTCAATCACAGGCAAAATCTCAGGCAGGGACATGTTGACGGATTTTACCGCATGATCTATCGGATGGCGACTCAGGGAATCCTCACAACAGCGGGTAAAAACCGTGATCTCCGCTCTCAGGGAATTCCGCAGTTGTGTGACCATGCTGTGCAGTATTCCCTCATCCCCTAAATTCATCCCTCCGTAAGAGCCCGTGATCCCAATGCGAACAGGTGTTTTCTGCTGCATAAGCCTCTTTCAGGTTGTCATTTTAAGGGCTGAACAACTCACTTCTTTCCCCAGGGTGCAAGAGACGTGCCATACCTTGATTCATTTGATTATGGGATTGTTTGATTCTAAAAGGCCCTCTTATTCTATCTGTATATGAATCAGATTAATGTTTTTGCATTCCGCTTGATATTCTCAAATTTCTCGTGTACCATTATATTAAGCTTCCTCCTGCCTTGATTCACTCAATTTTGAGATTTGCTTTCTTCTATATAAAAAAAACGATTCTTTATGTTCTTACTTATTCTGAATTAGAATTGTAAATAATTCAGATACAGAAATATTCAGTAAATAGTAGAACCGTTCTTTAAAAGTGCAGTATTTCAGGGTGAAAACCAGGCTCTAACCTTAAAAAGACCAGCACAGGAGTCGGTATGACTAAAAAAGAGTGGTCAATTACAGGTCAGGGAATTCTCAGTCTTTTCCTCCTCTATCATCTCTTTCCATCATCCTGGTGGAAAGTTGCACTGATCAACTACTGTTTCGCGTTTGTTTATGAATCAACAATGCACGGCATGTTCAAGTACCATCCCGACCTGGTCACCAGCCGCTGTATAAAAAATACCGAAGTAAACTATCTCTTTCCTCTTGGATGGAACCTCATTTTTGCGCTTACCATGATCGCCGCATCAAAAATGGGAGGAAGTTTCCTGTCTTACATCATCTCAGCAATCATAGCAGGCAATCTGATGGAAATAACTTTTCACTCCCTGGGCTACTGGACTTATAACTACGATTCATATTACCTGGGGTTATTCAAGCCATTCCGCCCTAAAGCAGTAATTCTGGGAATACCTCTTCAGGTCTTTCTGGGCTACTCAGTAGTAGGCTGCTTCGTTTGGTTCTTCTCTAAATTCATATTCACCTGAGAGGAAAGATGAATTTCAGTTATTATCTGAAAGATGGTCTTCCTTCAACACTGTTTGAGAAGATAATCGCCCGTAATTTTCTGATATCAGATATAATTGTGCTGATTGTTTCAATTATACTGATGATTGTACTGACAAAGAGAAAGAAATGGAGATGGCATGCATTCTGGTATATCTGCATCCCATCTGCGGCTTCAGGCCTGCTCCTGGGTGCTATAATTTACAAAATAGACCCGGAATTTCCAGGGTGGGTTGTACCTCCCTGGAGCTCGTCGGGATGGATTGGATTCTGGTGCGTTGAGGATATCCTTTTTTACATCTTCCTCACCATCTTCTTCTATGGTGTTTACAGACTCACTGAGGGGGACACGGAAACAACCGATTTTAAATGGGCGCAGGGGCTCAAAATCACATTCTTTATCTTCATGTGGACAGCATCACTTTTAATGCTTTCCTTCGGCGGAATCTGCGGAAAGCTCGAAACACTGATGTATGCTGTCCCATCAATGGTCCTGATGATTTACGCCTGGCATAAAATAAACTGCAGGCACATGCTCCTGTTCATTGGAACCATGGTATTTTTTGAGATTTTATGGGACTGCTTCGCTGTTTCCTGGATCTATCATTATAAATCCTGGGCCCCGGGATGGATCTATATCACGTGGGACCAGAATGGAATTGCCCATTTCTCCAGTGTTTTCCTGGACCCTGCAAAGCACAGATGGGCCTGGATCTTCAACAACCCTGTGGATATTACCCCCTGGTATGGAATAACAGGGTCCTCCTTTATCTACATGGCTATAAACAGCGTCGACATTTTTCTGGTGAGAAGAAAATATGCCGTCTAATCTTGATTTTTATCAGACACTCTACGAAAAACTCTTTTCTCAGGTATGCTGCGGCCCGCCAAAAACATCTATGCAAAGATTTATTGGAATGGGTTACCCTGTCACTCTGTTAATAATCGCCCAGATTACATCTGTTGGTGCATGGAAAGTAAAGTCAAGATGGAACTGGAAACATTTTCTTCCAGTTTTTGCTATTTGCACTATCTCGGGATGGTTCTGGGGCATTTATATTGAAAAATATGATCCCGGTTTTCCGGGATGGCTGTTTTTACCTTGGAGCATTACCAATATTGAATTTATATTGACACTTGAAGATTGGCTGTTTTATCCCTTATGTACCTGTCTATTTAATTTTATCTTTCTGGCCCTTAAGAAATCAGAAAAGAAACCCAGTGATGCTCAGAAAATATCTCTGCAGGTTTTCCATATCACAGCAGCCAGTTTTTTCTGTTACTTCACAGGTCCCTGCGGAAAAAGCCTCTCTTACCAGTGCGCCATCCCGGGAATCGCTCTGTTTTTCTATATCTGGGACAGATGGGATGTGAGGCACTATTTAAAATTTATGACGGTAATTCTGCTTATTGAGATACTTTGGGACTATTTCGCAGTTTCCTGGTTGAGTTATCTGCCAGGGATGGCGTGGGCATCACAGTGGGTTTATATTGCATTTGACCAGCATAATAATTATATACACTCTAGGGTATTCCTTGATTATGGCACACATAAATGGGCCTGGATTTTTAAAAACCCCATAGAGATCACACCCTGGTTTGCCATATCAGTGGGCATATTTTTCTACTCCATGACTGTCGCTTGCACCAAGTTCTTTATTGACAGAGGTAACAGGTGAGAATATTACTTGTAGAGGATGAGGATATAACCAGAGAGATCTACAAATCACACCTCAGACCTCACTGTGTTCACGCTTTTGATAACGGATTGTCCGGGCTCCGATGCTTTCTTGAAAACATAGACAGTCTGGACCTGATCGTCTCAGACCATGTAATGCCCTTCCTTAACGGACTTGATCTCTTCAGGGAAGTTCGTAAAATTTCACAGGCTATTCCATTCCTGCTGATAACAGGTTCTCCTCTCAACGGTGAACTGAAAGAGTTCATCGAACAAGGTGGAACCCTGGTAAATAAACCCATAGGACTTAAAAAACTCATAGATCTGGTAGAGAATTATGACAGTTCAGAGAAATGAACAATTATTGACACTCCTTTATCTGGGATCTGCACTAACAACTATCATTTTTGCCTCAATTGCCCTTACGGATCAGATTTCACGGGTGGCTTTGATTCTAAATGTCTTCGCAATTGTAGTGATGGTCCTTACCACTATCCCATTTTTCACTAAATATGATTTCTTAAAATTGATAAAACTGCGCACCTACTCTGACCATATAATAATCGCATCTGCCGTAGTTTTTCAGACCACTCCCCCATCCTTTATCTATTTCTACATTTTTATTATCTGGATACAGTCTTTAATCAATACTTATGTTTTGGGCATCGACCGGAAGTTACGCATTTTCCTCAAAATGATACCCCTTCTGGTCTGCATTTACTCTTTTACATTTCTCCAGGAAAACATTTTAATATTCTATCTCTTTTCATTCAGTATAGTTTTAAGCTTATCTGTTTTATACGCTTTCGAAAAATCACTGGAGAAGCATAAAAGACTCGAAAAAGCTGCTCAGGCAGTCAAAGATGTTCATCATAGAATCATGATTCACAATATCCGAAGTCAAAGCAACCAACTTCTTCTTAAACTCTCAAAAGATTATCCAGAAATAGAATCCATCGTCTCAAGCACCATCGAACAGATAATCGCGTCTGTCGGAGGTATCACAGAAGAAAACAAGGTGAAATCAGATATCTTTCTGCTTGTAAACAGGATGGCCGCCTATTTCAGTGTCAATTATTCCATGAAATTCAATCTGCACCTGAGAAATACCCCAGCCATGCTCTATGAACAACTCTTCCTTTCCGCTCTCTATATTTTCTTCTCCAACTCCCAGGAAGCCGGGGCAAGCAGGATAAAAATCTACCGCGATGGAAACTCTCTGGTAATCGAAGATAATGGTTGCGGATTTGATACATCAAAAATCAGTCTTGGTTTTTCCACCAAGAAAAATGGCCGTGGTATCGGCCTGGTGAGTGCGCTGGAAGCCTGCCACAAGTCAGGCATCGATGTAAAAATCGATTCACAACCTGATGATGGTACCAGAATTTTTCTTAATATCGCCAATGTGCTGTCAACAACCTGAAACAGAATGAAACCAGTCTTAGTATTGCTATCGATTATCTGGTTTCCATCGGTGCTGTATTGCGGCGGCAGCAGCAATTTCAGCCTGAACCTTCCCGCTGATATAACTCTCCTGAGCACTGGTGCAGGTGTAAATCTGGCTTCTGTTTACTTCATCAGAAATGCTACACCTCCTTCCTCTACTCCGGATTGTTTTTGGGGCTGGCCATCTTTTGACTACAGCAAAGCACAAGACAGGATCACTACTGTTTTGACTGCGGCCGGAGTCATCTCTCTCCCCCTGCTGCTCGACAGGTTTGATCGAATCCAGATAGCAACAATCGGTCTGATGTACCTGGAAAGCGCTCTTCTGGCGTGGGGAACCAAAGACCTGATAAAAGGACTCTTTCCAAAATACCGCCCGTATGTATCCTCCGGGAATACCCCCTCTGAGCTGCTTAGCAAATCAGACCGCTATTTCTCTTTCCCTTCAGGTCATACGACTATGGCATTCGTGACAGCGACTTTCAGTTCATACATCTTTTCGAAATCAAAAGTTAAACCTGCTCTGAAAGCACTGTTTGCAGCTTGTAATTTCGGCCTGGCCTCAGGCGTAGCGACTCTTCGGGTCACATCCGGACACCACTACTTTATCGACGTTCTGGGCGGAGCAGCACTAGGCACCGCATCGGGCCTTATAGTTCCATTGATACATCAGAAAAGAAACATCTCTCCTGTAGTCAACGGAAAAATGGTGGGATTCAGTATTGAGTTGTAAATCCTCTCTCCTCGGTGTCGGTATCGATGTCTTTCTTACGATTTCCTCTGGCAAGTAATCCAGAAATGTTTGCTCCAGAACTAAAGCTTCAATGATTCTTCTCTATTTTTATAAAAACAGAGAAGATCAAGACTCCATATGCCTGAAAGCTGTTTCTCTTAAATCAAGCGGTCGAAGGTAACCTTTACTTCCGCTATCGATCGGAGAGTCCACAGGAGCCAGCACAAACCCATGAGTCTCATCTCTGCCCGGACCCGCATGTGCTCCGTTCTCCATCGGAAATGTAAGAGGAGTATCGCCACGGTTCCAGCCAATAATCATCAGATCACCTGAATACCTGTTTTTTTGAAGAGCAAGCAGATCGAGAGTTGCCTCGGCAAGGAACTGATGATCACTGCCAAGGACCCTGTCTGCATTTTCCGGAAGAACAAAACATCCTTCGCTGGTGTAAGCCTTCACCTGCCCGGAAGCATCGGAGAAAATCACAACCGGAATATTTGCCTGAAGAACAAGATCAAGAGCGATTTTCTCTTTTCGCTCCAAATCCTGCTTACTAAGGTAAATATGGCCGATCGGCCCCACAGCCGTAATAGCGATTGGATTGCGGGTAGAATCTGCCCGCCCCACCGGCAGCCATCTTGAAAACCATTTTCCAAGTAAAGCCCCCCTTTCAAGCTGCACTCCGGTATTGAAACTGGGATAATCAGTCGTCTCCAGAACTCTGCGATTAATGACATCAGAGATTGCCTGGTCTATCGATTTCCCGAAAAGTTTGGAATAGGGAAGCGAACTCTCCTGACCATGATCTGAGTAGATCCAGACAGAATAATTCAGTTTCTTTGATCTCTGTGAGGCACAATAAATTCTCCTTACCGAATCATCTATACCCTTGAGTGTCCAGTGAGCGAAACGGCTGGATGGACCACGCCTGTGCGACTGCTCATCATATCCCAGAAAATTACAGTGAATTATAGGTACTCCATGCCTTATATCCCTGGACACCGCAGTTACAACAAGTTCCCTTAAAAGAACACATATCCCCACCCGTGTGGGTACAAAATTCAGTTCACTAAAGAAGTTCTCCCTTGAGATTAAACCCTTTAAGAGATCAAAAATTGCCAACCCGGTCTCAAAAATCATAAGCAAAGCTACTCTGAGGAACATAAGCCAGTGGATAAGCACAAAGTGAAGAAAATTGAAGGGATGCCTGAGCAGCCACCAGGATCCAAATCCTATACTGGTTGCACAGAAAGAGGCCCTGGAGGCCCCCCCGGTGTAACAGTCTGAATAGGCACTGCCACCGGTCAGAAGTCCTCTTCCCATTTCCGCAAGCTCTTTCTGGACCCTCAGGGCAAACCGTGATGAGAGCATGTTGTAGAATTCTTTTGATTCCCGGTTGATAAAACCAAAGGATGGAACAGCGCATTTAACACCATAGAAGAGCTCAGCCTGAACTGCAGGAGTACTGGACGGCAGCCCGGAATAAAAAGAGTGTACATCGTATCCCTTACTATTGAGCAGTTTTTTCAGAAAGGGCATCTTTGCAGAATTGATAGCCTTGTGGAACTGGTTTCTGGACAAACCATCGATCTGAACCAGAATCAGCCCGATCTTTTTATCAATCTCTTGATTTACACTTGATAACGCCATCTGATCTGAACTGTTTTGCGTTCCTGAGGATTGGGTCATACATTGCAGATGATCAAAAGTGGGGCCAGATCGAAAAATGATCTTAAGTTTATTGATTAAAGGATTTCCTGATTCTAATTAGCAGTCATGCAAGTGTTACATTTACTTTCTCCATCTGATAACTGAGCCGCTGGATGGCTTCTGGATTGAGGGCGGTTTTTCACCCAGAATAGCGGCATTGAGAGCATCCCTGAGGTCTTTTCCGGTTACCGGCAGGTTGTTTTCCGGTCTGCTGTCATCCATCTGCCCATGATAGGCCAGTTTTCCCTCCCTGTCAAACACGAAAAAATCGGGTGTGAATAGAACATTGAAGCTGCGGGCAACGCTCTGGGTCCCATCAAAGAGGTAAGGGAAAGTGTAACCATAGAGCCTGGCTTCTTCTTTCATGCGATTTGGACAGTCCTCAGGAGAAAGATTTATATCATTGGGGTTAATGGCAACAACAGAGATACCGCGTTGCTGGTATTCCCAGATGACCTTTACAAGCACCTCACGGATATGTTTTACGTAGGGACTGTGGTTACACATGAAGACAACCAGTGATGCCGGACCGCCAATCAACAGCTCTTTAGGGACAATCACTCCGTTTATATCGGGGAGCCAGAAATCGGGGAGCTCACTTCCCAGGGGCAAACCTCTGCTTTGATCCATCTTTGCCTCATCATTCCCTTTTACGTAACCGGTGTTACATTTTGTAAAGAGTGCAATAATCATACCATGGCCACTGATTAAGCTGATTAGAATGATTGCATTGATTTAACTAAGGAAGAAGAAACGATATTGTATACCGGATCTCTACAGGGGGATTGATTTAACTGTTTTAAACCAGGAAACAAAAATGACAATTGTATACCGGATTTCCGCAGCCAAAATCTCTCTGCAGTTCTTCTTTCTCTCTCTCTATTAATCAGGTCAATTAGAACTAATCAGGTTAATCAGTGGTCATTAACCAGTGGTAAGATATTATGAAAAGAAAATCTTCTTCCCTGGTTAAATAAGCGTAATCACCTTTTATCAGATTAATCAGTGGTAAGAAAAAGGTACACTTTTTGCCATTACTATAACTTATCTTATGCACTTCACAGAGCAGGAGACTTAAACAGCTTCTCTGTTCTGTATTCGAACTATTCAGACCCAGGATAATCCAGATACAAATCAATACAAATAAGAATCTTTTTCCGTGGATAAAATCAGCGTAATCATCTTTAATCAGATTAATCAGTGGTAAGATATTATGAAAAGAAAATCTTCTTCCTTAGTCAAAATTAGCGTAATCATCTTTAATCAGATTAATCAGTGGTAAGAAAGGTTGTCTGTAAAAATGGAAAAGAGCATACCGGAACAGAATCTGACCTTCAATTCAATTGTCAATGGCTTTGTTCTTAAGCGCATCGAGAAAATCCCGGAGTTGCACTGCTGCGCCTACATCTTCTCTCACCAGAAAACCGGCGCAAGGCTTCTGCACCTCTTCAACGATGATCCAAACAACCTCTTCTCCATTGCTTTCCGCACCCCGGCTCAGGACAGCACCGGTGTTCCTCATATTCTGGAGCACTCTGTTCTCTGCGGATCTAAAAAATTCCCTCTCAAAGATCCCTTCCAGGAACTCCTGAAAGGCTCACTTCAGACTTTCCTTAACGCCCTGACTTACCCTGATAAAACTGTCTACCCGGTTTCATCTCAGGTGGAAGCAGACTTTTTCAATCTGGTTGATGTATACTGTGATGCGGTATTTAACCCTGTTCTCTCTGAAAACACTTTCTACCAGGAGGGGTGGCATTTCGATGTGGAAGATATCTCCGGTAATGTGGGTGTAAAGGGAATCGTCTACAACGAAATGAAAGGGGTATTTTCCAACTTCTCAAGCCATGTAGAAAGAAAAACCCTCTCCTCTCTTTTTCCTGATACCACCTATTTTCATGAAAGCGGAGGAGAACCGGAGCATATCACCGATCTCACATACCAGCAATTCCGCGATTTCCACAAGAAATACTATCACCCGTCCAATTCCTTTATTTTCTTATATGGAAATCTTCCATCAGAGAAAACCCTTAAGTTCCTGGACTCAGACTATCTCTCACACTTCAGTAAACTTGAGGTGGACTCCCGGATTAAAGCACAGACCCCATGGAGCAGCCCACGTAGCATCTCCATCGAAGCACCGGCACCAAAAGAGGATGACGGAACCGCAACAGTAGCACTGGCCTGGCTTTTCGGAGACACAACAGACCCTGTATCTGTACTCTGCGGACGCATTATCAGCCATTACCTTCTGGGCACCGAGAGTTCTCCACTGAAAAGAGCACTGGTTGATTCCGGGCTGGGAGAAGACCTGGATGATATTTCGGGGTTCGATTCCGATACTATCAATTCAGTCTTTGCAGCCGGATTGAGAAAATGCAAGCCTGAAAACGCCGAAAAAATTGAAAAACTGATCCTTGACACTCTGCAGAACCAGGTAGAGAACAACCTGGACAAAGAGCTTCTGGAGGGTTCTTTACGACAGGTGGAATTTTCGCTCCGCGAAATCACAGGAGCACACTTCCCCTATAACCTGCGTTTGGCAGAGCGCTGCTTCCGCTCATGGGTCTACGATGGTGATCCTCTGGCTCACCTTGCCTTCGAGAAGCATCTCTCCTTCATTAAAGAACAGAACTCCTCAGATCCATCCTACTTCTCCCGGATTATCAAAACCAGACTTCTGGACAACCCGCACCGGCTCAGATCGGTAATTATCGCCTCCTCGGAAATGGGTACCAGACTTGAACAGCAAACCGAAAGACACGCACGGGAGCTTACAAAGGACTTCGGGAAAGAGGAAAAGGAGCGCTATTTCCATCTCACACAAACCCTTCTGGAGCAACAGAAAAGATCTCCTTCTCCAGAAGAGCTCGCATCCCTGCCGAGGCTCAAAAAAACCGATCTTCCGCTGCGGGGTCGTGATATCCCCACGGAGACTTCCGACTTCGAGGGTGTAAAAATTTACTCCCATCCTCTGTTCACCTCTGGAATAGTGTACTTTGATATCAGTTTCGACCTGCAGGCTATTCCTTATTCCCTCATCCCCTATCTTCCAGTGTATAGCGAACTTATCACACGATGCGGAGCTGCAGGACTCTCCTATGAAAGCATGGCCAAGAGGATTGCTCTCTCAACCGGCGGTGTCGATGCATCGATTTTCTGCAAAACCATGACAGGAGAAGAAAGAGAACTGTTTTTCCACTCTTTCATGCACAGCAAAGCCCTGGCACCCAGAACAGAAGAGATGCTCGATATATTGGGAGATCTTCTGCTCTCCGCTGATCTCAGCAGCCACAAACAGATCAAGGATATCCTGCTTGAGGAGCGCAACAGCATGCTATCCTCTGTCATTGCTGCCGGGAACAGTTTCGCCATCTCCATGGCATCATCCTCTCTTTCCCTCTCCCGCTTTATCGGCGAGCAGCTTGGGGGAATCTCCCAGCTTCGTTTTCTGGATAAATTGGTTAAAGAGGACAGGATCGACAAAACAGCAGATGCAATCAATCAGATTCACTCCACAATTGTAAACCGCAACGGTTGTGTCGTCTCCATCACAGCAGATAACCCGGAAGAGGTCATGCCAATGGTCAGGAGTTTTCTATTGAAACTCCCTGAAAAAAAGACCTCCCACACTACAATGCCATCCCTGCCAACAGTACCACAGAGGATTAAAGGCATAGAGATCAACTCTGCTGTGAATTTTGTCGCTCAGGCATGGAAACTTCCAAAAGTGGAGGCATACAATTCAGGCCTGCTCTTCCTTATGTCCAGAAATCTCTCCACTGGTTATCTCTGGGATAAAGTAAGAGTGGAAGGGGGAGCTTACGGAGGATCTTCCCTGATGTCTATCTCTCATCCGATATTCGCCTGTTCCTCTTACCGCGATCCAAATATCAAGAGCACAATCGAGCATTTCAAGAAGGGACTAGAAGGTGTCGCCTCGGGACTGCCTTCAGATAAAGTTGATCAAAGCATCATAGGAACAATCGGCAGAATTGACGCCCCGCAACCGCCTCACTCCCAGGGGTTAGGTGAGACTGTTGATCTTCTGATCGGCAACACCAGGGAATTTAAACAGCAACTTAGAGAGGCGATAATGGGTGCAGACTCCAACTCCCTTGCAAAAGCAGCAAGAGCTGTTCTGGATACGAAGCCGTCATCCACTGTAGTTCTTGGGAGCAATGCCGCACTCGCCTCAGCTCAATCCCAGGGTCTCTCCATGGATATCGAGCAACTTCTATGGGCATAAAAAAGAACAGGGTGAGTCACCACACTCACCCTGCCTTCAATCATAACAATCCAGGTATTGTGCCCAGGTTTATCAGGCTGTAACGTCCATGTTTTCACCTCGTCCTGATTCCGTAGAGCGACGTGCCCGTTGGTCCTCTTCACTTCGACTGCGCTGCTCAGCTGCTCTTGCTTCCTCAGCACGTCTTTCGTTCTGTACCTTTTCAACACGTCTGCCTGACGATTCAACACCTGTCACAGACATCTTGCACCTCCCGGTGTTTATCATGCCCTATTATTAATATCGGCAACTTCGGTGAAAACTTTAATTTTTTTTAACCACCAGAAGAGGTTGGCTAATTTTTTTGGTAATAGATAATCTCTGAGATGGAAAAGCAACTTAAAATTGAGCCACAAAATTCGAGTATACGCACTCAAAACAAGTGAACAAAAGTAGCTTGCCCACCTGACCCTTCCGGAATTATTTTTTAAGAATTATCAGGGCCCATAACTCAGTCGGTTAGAGTAGCGGACTCATAATCCGTTTGTCCTAGGTTCGAGTCCTAGTGGGCCCAAAAATTTCCGGTAAGGAGGGATTTTGCAAACTCTTTCAGTTTGCAGTAAACACATTTCTGTTAAACATAAACCCTCTGATCGAACATAAAAGCACCACCTTAGGGAGGTGCTTTTTTTTATTTTTTCGGCTAATTCTATGGAGGTATTATGATTGAGGATTTAGAGTATTTGATTCAACTTCAGGAGATAGATCTTCGTATTCGTGAACAAGAGCTTTCTCAGGAACAGTTTCCTGCAGCAGTAGCAGAGCTTGAGAATGGAATCAGCAAAGCAAAAACCGATCTTGAGGACATAGAAGCAAAGCTTAAGAAAATGGAGTCTGAAAAGGGTTCTTTCGAAGAACAGATTTCAAAGGCTCATGAATCCCTGGAAAAAAGCCAAAGCAGACTCAACTCAATCAAAACAAACCGCGAATATGATGCTGTGCATGCGGAGATAGAAACCCATAAGAATATTATAAACAGTGCGGAAACCAGAAGGAAAAACCTGGAAAATGAGATCGAAAAACTAAAGGCATCGGTAGAGGAAAGCAAAAAGGAGTACGTGAGGATCAAGGCTGAAAATGAGCCTAAAATCGCGGAACTGAAGGAAAAGATTGGAAAAATCGACACTGAAATCAGCAAGATTATGGTAGAGAGAGACGCAGTTTCTCCAAAGATCAGCAAGCATTTGCTCCGGACTTATGATCTGATCCGTAAAAAGAGAAAAACCGGACGTGCTCTCAGCCTTGTATCCGATTCCCGTACCTGTACCGTATGTTTCAAGGTTCTCGAGCCTCAACTCTATAACGAAATAAAGCGGGGAACCAAACTCACTCTGTGTCAGAGCTGCGGTTCCATACTTGTCTGGGATCAATCATCAAAAAAAGAACAACACGCATAAGTAAGGCAACAGGATCCTGCTCCGGTATTAAAATGAAAAAAGGCAGTATTACTTTATACAGGAGAATGTTGGTCTATCTGGCTGTTTACTGGCAATGGTTTCTCCTCTCGATTACCCTTTCCTTCTTAGTTGTTAATTTTGAGGCCTTATCGCTCTGGTTTGGCGCAAGCCTGATCCAGACGCTCTTCGAACCTGCCAGTGCCACTGCCTTGTCTCCTCCGAAAATATCTTTAGATAACATCAACGAGATTCTCAAATACTGGACATATCAATTAATAAAGCGGGATTCACCTTTTGATTCGCTCAAGGTAGTTTGCGGCCTGATGGCTGTGACTTTTTTTCTGAAAAACCTTCTGATATATATAAAATCTCTTGTCATGGCAAAACTGAACCTGGTTATAGTACGTGACATGAGAAACCAGCTTTTCAACCATGTATTAAGACTCCCTGTAACCTATTACGACCGCACAAAGTCAGGCAACATCATTTCTCTTATCCTCAACGATGTCCAGAGTATAAACGCATCGATGACCGGTACGTTTGACCGGGTGTTTGTAGAACCGATGCGGCTTGTCTCTTTTATCGGCATGCTCTTTATAATAAACACCCGATTGACACTGGCTGTTTTTATAATATTCCCTATCCTCGGTTATCTGATCGCGGTTGTCGGAAAAGCGGTTCGCCGCAGGAGCAAAAGGTCTCTTGAATATATGGCCGGACTCATGTCTATTCTTCACGAAACAATCGGTGGAGTCCGGGTTGTGAAGATGTTCAACATGGATGATAAGGAAAGTGTCAAATTCAAGGAAGAAAACGAGCACTTCACACATCACTCCTACAAGTCAACATCAGTAGGAGCAATCTCAAGCCCTCTTACAGAGAGCCTGGGAGTAGTTGTGGTGATAATTCTTCTGTGGTATGGAGGCAAGGAAGTGCTCTCCGCCAGCAATTTCGGAGCAGAGGATTTTGTGAGATTTCTTATATTTCTCTTCTCAACATTTACACCGCTGAAATCACTCGGGGCAATCAACAGCACACTTCAGAGAGGATTTGCTGCCGCTGAGAGAGTGTTTGAAGTGTTAGATAAATCCGAAGAAAAACTCACTGTTATGAAACCGGAGAATATACCCTCCTTCTCCAGAAGAATTTCTTTTACAAATGTCGAATTCACTTACCCCGGAACAGAAAAACCTGTTCTGCGCAATGTAAGTTTTAATATTGATAAGGGATCAGTTGTCGCTCTGGTGGGATCAAGTGGCGCGGGGAAAAGCACCATCCTGGATCTTCTTCCCAGATTTTACGAAATCAACACTGGAAGTATCACTATTGACGGTATCGATGTGCGTGATATTGATCTGGCCGGTCTCCGTGAGCTTTTCGGAATCGTTTCTCAGGAAACCGTTCTCTTCAATGACACCATATATAACAACATCGTATACGGTCTCCCGAACGCGACAAGAGATAAGGTTATCTCAGCCGCAAATGCAGCCAATGCCTGGGAGTTTATAGAAAAAATGCCGGATAAACTTGACACAATAATAGGAGAACGGGGTGTTATGCTCTCAGGCGGTCAGAGACAGAGGTTATCTATTGCCAGAGCACTTCTGCGCAACCCTCCTGTTCTTATTCTCGATGAGGCAACATCAGCACTTGACACAGAATCGGAACGACTGGTTCAGGCAGCAATAAATAATCTTATAGAGAACAGAACCGCACTGGTAGTGGCCCACCGTCTCTCGACAATCAGGCATGCCGATCTGATACTGGTTCTTGAGTCGGGTGAGATTGTTGAACGGGGGACTCACGATGAACTGATCGCCTTGAATAAAAAATATAAATACTTTTATGATATTCAGTTTGCCTCAACTGCTGCTCAACCAGCTTGACTGTCCTCTTTAGAGTCCGATGTCGGATTGGTATCAAAATCGAAGCAAATAAACATTCATATTAAAAATTGTCGAAATGAAAGATAAAGGTACTTTATCTCTTTCAGAAGGCTGAAAACACCCAGACTCTTCAAGATCCTCTTTATTTTACCCTTCACAGTTCTCTCCGGATTGACCGGCTCCTCAAGCAGTTCCGGCCACATGTTCTCTATGATCTTTTTAAACAACGGGCAAAGCGCTCTTTCCGCACTTCTATACTTTTCATCTACACCTAACAGAGTCTCATAGAGATAATGGCTGTTAAAGGGATCAATCTTTTCTATTGCGATGAGACACTCCGAATTCTTTGTTGCCCCCCAGTTGCCAAGACGGTGTTCCCAGTAAAAAAGTGTCATTACATTCAGGTTGAATTTGTGTCCAGTGCTTATAAGCTCATTTTTAAATGATGCACACTGGTCGAGTGCATAACTGCTCCTTTCGTATCCAAGTTTCGATGCCATCCTGAGAGCTGTTAATTTCCGGGGATCTTTCCCAAAAAACAATCTTCCAATTTCACTCACTCCCAGCACCAATATCTTATCTGCGAGTTTTTTATGAAAAATATTGTAGATATAGGAGATTCTGCTGCTCTCAGCAAGACATACATTTTTTAAATAATATTCCCGGAATTTTTCGTCAACACCGGCATCTGCTTTATGGATATGGAATGGTTGACCGATGCTTTTAAAAAGCCTTTCAGGTATATAGATATCCGGATGTGTGGGGCCGAGGTTAATGTCATTGACAAAAAAATAGATATCCTTAATCAGTTCTCTTGAGGCAGCCAGAAGGATTCTGCTGTCATTTCCCGCTGTTACAGCCATGGCAGTTGACTGCCGGTTAACAACAGACTTCATTATACCCTTTAGAAAGCTACAGCTTCTTTCCACAGAATCTCTGACCTTAAGCTTCCTTACCGGTTCATCAGGCCAGTAGCGGAATACTTTGCGTGAATTGATATCGAGAGAGTGGTTTGGAAGCAGATGCTTGATTCCCATGTATGGAGTCTCATCACCAACCCATTGTGAGTCTCTTGCAAAATTCTTATAGAAATCTAAAAGAACCTGATCGGTTCTATGTGTTATCAAAGGTCTGCTGTATTCCGCTATAAGGTTAGGTTGCGATCCGCAGACAATCCGGTTTTCACCGGTACAGTAAAATATCTCCCTTAACCCCCTGGCATCATGGAAAATCATCGGCTTGTCACTTGCAATAAAAAGTGCATAACATCCCGCATACTTCTTCATGATTGAAAACAGTTCTCTCCTGCCTCCCCCATGTTTTACAATATCAACCAGAATATCACCATTGTTCTTTTCCGGTGTCTCATAGTTGTAAATATTACCTATAAGAACAAAGTGCGCAAAACAGTTGACTTCAAGATCAGGATGTGCATACAAATAATATCGGTTTATCTTCATGCAATCCCATCCGTACAGTTCCTCAACCGGTTCAACGGCAATCACATACTGCCTTCTGTAATGTAGTCTGTCAAGTTTATGCACACTCCCGGAGGTTTTCCGTTCCTGTTGAATCTTCATCTCTTCGAGACTCATGATGTACTCTCCAGATTAATCAGAAAACAAAACTGTTTTTGCGGGTCGCCATTATTGGGGAGCAAATATATTGCCGAAAAAGGGTTGAAACGGATCGAATTACGGAAGCGGACAGTTTCCAGGCCTGAATCATTCATATTTATACCAATCGAACTTCCATACTATCTTCGAAAACAGAATCCAACCCTGAAAACTGGCCCCAAATGCTGAGCTCTGTTCATATTCAGAACAGTAATAAACCATCTTGCAAGAAGACAGAGAGGAATACGCAATATGGTTCCAAAAGACAATCAGGATCTGGTTAAATTCAGCAAGCCCACGATCGTCTTTTTCGTGAATCGATGCAGGATATTGATATTGCCTGGAAACTCTCCTCATTAAACTGCCTTCAAGAATTCAAAACCGTATCGTTTGGGATACATTAGAGATTGTAAAAGAAAACTGGCTCGATGAAAACCTCAGGGAATATCGTTCAGATATCATTTATCGTGCAAAAATATCGGGAGATGATCAATGGGTATATCTGCTCTTTGAGCATAAGAGTGCACCGGATAAAAGGACCCATTTCCAGCTTTTGAACTTATCCTGAAGATCTGGCAACAGCATGAGAAGCAATACGGGACAGGAGGGCTTCTGCCGCAGGTAATCCTGATTGTAATATGCCATAGCGGCAGACCTTGTAAATCCGGCAATAGCATGAAGGATGCGATCGCAATCATAGATGGAGTCGAAGAAACTGTCCCGGACTTCCATTTTTTAATGCTGGATTTATGGTTTTTTGATCCGGAGCAGATGGAAGATGGTTCTCCCACGGAGAAAGGAACGGGGAAACTCAAGATACTTCTTCTGGCTCTCAAACATAGCAGAAGCCCAGGAATTTTGAGTGTTTTACCGCAAATTATCAGGATATCAATGAAGGTTGAAGGTAAAGAATGTGATTATTTGCGGGTCATTATATTCTATCTGAGTTCTGTGATCAATGGTGGGTTGATGGATAAGTTTAAGGAAATAGTGGTGAGAGAACACAAAGATGGTGAGGCTATTATGGCAACGATAGCAGATAGATTTAGTGAGAGAGAAAGGTTAGAAAAGGAGAGTATCGAGAGGGAATTAAAGAAGGAAATTGAGCAGAAAGATACCGAGCTTGAGCACAAAGATTCTGTGATTGAGCAGAAAGATGAATTGGTGCACCAAATTGTCAGAGGAATGGCTCAGAAAGGGATGAGTATGCAGACAATTCAGGAGATTACTGGTTTTAACATTGAGACGATTGAGAAGTTTATAAAAATCACCTGATTTTGTACATTGTCAAGAAGCCCTTTGTCTCTTAAGTATAGCAGAAGACCGGAAATTTTGAGTGCTTGATGCAGTTTACCGGGGTACAAAAAACCCCGGAAATTATAAAGTGATTTCTGCTTGCCAGCCAGTGCTACTTATATTATTTTAGTGCTACCATCACTATAGAGAAAGGACAAAATATGCGTTCTACTTTAATTCTCTCTTTACTCCTCATACCGGCTGCCTGCCTCCTCTCATGCAGCTTTTTCTCACAAGAGGATAAGACCGCAATTGTTCGTTTAAAAAACGATTTCAACAATAAATCTCTTGATCGCAGACCACCTTGGACCATAGCTGAAAGCAGTTATATGGGAAAGCAATTCGGTAAGATTCTTCCTGGAGATTCCAGTGCAGCCATAGAGGTAGAACCGGGAGTTGACTATGTTCTTATGGTAGCCTGCTGGGATGATACATCATGCAGCACACACAACTGCCTTCCTCTGGCAAGTAAAATTGAAGAGGAGGTTGTCGCCGGACAAAGGCGGACAATTGACCTTAATGCCCCCAATCATCAGGGGCCTTGTCCTCCGGAAGGCATTGAGCCTATACCGGAAGTACTTTATAACAGGATTCTTCAGTTGTGGCCAAAATACAATTTCAGGCACTATTCAGAACGGCAATTTAACCCACAATGCCAGTAAAAATACTTGAATTTGTATTCTTTCTATGTAAGACCTTACTGATACTGTTTTTCCTGTTGCCCTGCTTCTGCATGTTCTCTGAACCGGAAGTAACAATCATCAACAGAATAGCACCTGAGGTACTGGTTCAGAACCCCTCCTTTAACGGTACAGTCTGGAATACTGTGCTGCGTTATGGCGAGGCAACAAGTCCCAGACCCTGCATGCGTGGAGAGGGCTCTGTTCATTTTAAAAAGCTTGATACATACTCTTACTGCAGAAACCAGAGCCGATACAGTCTTATCGACAGCATCTGCATGTGCGATTCAACATGGGTATCACCGGACACAGACATTATCGATCAGACTCCAATCTGGTTCAATTACAAAACAATCAGTGCAACAGATGCAGACAGAGGTTTTTTCCTGATCGAACTGACTGAAGATAACATGGAGCAGGATTTTTCTGTTCCGGGGCCTTATGGACACTAAGCTTTATAGATACCTGAAATTGATCCCGGCAGTCTCAGCAGCATGCCTCCTCTTTTCTTTTGCATCTGCCGGTTTTACCGCTGAATCGAATTCAGCCGCTGAACAAGCCGGTTCCCTTTCCGATACTTCATCTCTGCAGGATCTTGACAAAATGACCGTGCGGGGGCAGAAACCTCTCACAAAAGCCGCCGTTTCAGAAAGAGTGGTCGTTGAAGGAAAACAGATAAGAGAAACGGCAAGATCCACTCCACTTGAAGAACTGTCGCAGAAATCCGGCAGCGTGTACATCACCAGCAGAGGTACCGGATTGCACGGCATCTCATCAGGTGCATCAGGAGGGATTTACATAAGGGGAATGGGCGGAAGTCCCAATTCCCAGATACTTGTTGTGGAAGATGGCGCACCCGATTACCAGGGAATTTTCGGACATCCCATTCCCGATGCTTTCTTTCCGTCGATGATTGACAAAGTGACAATCATAAAAGGCGGAGACGGAGTCCTTTATGGTACAAACGCCATGGGAGTGATAAATATCCAATCCCGCTGGCCTGAAAAAGAGGGAATCTGCATTCAGAATGATGCTTCAATAGGTTCATTTAACACTTTCCGTGAAAACCTCTCCATCCTTTACCGTAAAAACAGAATCGACGCAGTAACGGCAATAAGTGCCTTTACAACAGATGGGCACAGGGATGGAACCGATGGAAACAGTATTGCCGGTTCTGTCGCCGTTAAAACACGCCTCTCTGAAAAATCCACGATTTCATTCAGAGACAGGCTCATCCGCCTTGAAGGTAATGATCCCGGTACAGTTATCAGCCCCTATACAGATCATTTCTTCGAAGTTCTCCGGAACTCTTTCAGCGCACAATTCAAACACGACAGATCTTCCGTTTCTCTTTCACTTGTCCCATGGATAAATACCGGTGAACATAAGCTGTATGATGGCTTCTTATCCCGGGACTATACTGCCGGAGGTTCTGCAGAAGTCACTCTCTCAGGTAAATGGATTAAAACAATTGCAGGGATATCAGGTGAGTATATCGATGGAACAGTCCAGAACCGTATATCCAATACCTCCTCATCTCTAAAAAGCCAGTCCATCTCCGGTCTCTATGGACAGGTTGCTCTTGAAGCTGACAAACATCTGAGTGGATTGGCCGGAGCAAGAATTCTTTACAGCAGCAGATACGGTACGGTTTTTCTTTACAAAGCATCTTTACACTGGAACCCTCTGGAACCGTTAAGTTTTCACTCCCGTATCGCAAAGAATTTCAGAATCCCCACTCTGCGCGAACTCTATCTTCCCTTCCCGGTTGCAAACCCTGATCTCCGGCCTGAGTTATCTTTAAACTGGGATGCAGGTATGGAGATAAAGGTTGAGAATTTTAAAGCCGGATGTTCCGTATTTAAAACCTGGGGAAAAGACATGATCCGCTATTTCGGCATGTGGCCGTCTGCAGAAGTGGTAAACATCGGAAGACTTGAAATCCAGGGTATAGAGGCAGAAATTTCAATAGACAATATCGGTCCGTTCATGGCTTATATCACAGCCTGCTGGCAGGATGCCGGGTTTTATACAAAGCAGAATCCTGGCTCAAAAGTCAATACAGGCATCAGTTACAGTTCCTCAATCAATTCATCAGAACTGGAAGTTTCACTCAGCAGTGAATGGGTGCATGGTTTGTACATGAATAATTACAGACGTGACCCGGTGAAAGATATCTTTTTCATGGATGGATCGATGCGTCTCAGGATATATCGTTCCGGATCTGTGATAATCGAGCCCTATTGCATGATCAGAAACCTGCTTAACAGGCAATATGAATATATACAGTATTACCCCATGCCGGGATTAAACTTCCTTTGTGGATTATCGCTAAAGGTATAAAAATGCTGAAACCCAGAGAAATCGCTTTTTGCTCTGTATTCGGCGCAGCCGCAATACTTCTTCCTTTCATTTTCCACATCTTTCACCTTGGGTCTGTTTTCATGCCCATGTATCTGCCGCTTGTCACACTGGCATTCTTCACCAGTCCCTTTCCAGCCGCACTTACGGCATTTCTTATCCCTCTTATCTCAGGCGTCCTCACTGGCATGCCTCCGTTTTATCCGCCTGTTGCATTTTTAATGAGTATAGAGATTTCAATGATGTCTGCCATTATTTCCTCAATGCATCTTTTTTTTCCGCGCCTGCATGAGCTTGTAATCCTTGTACCGGTTCTTATCCTGGGACGTGCAATTGGGGTGGGGCTTATCTATCTTATGTCACTATTTATGAAACTTCCGGCAAAATTCGTTGCCGGTGCATCAATTCTCAGCGGATGGCCGGGTGTTGTCCTGATGATTGTCGCGATTCCGGCTGTTATAAGGATCTCCCAGGCCGTTTCCTTATTTCCTCTGAAACAGGAGAAGACAGAATGACTCACAGTTCAACCTTATCGGTTGTAGAATTCTTTGACACGATAGCACCGCAATGGGATTCATGGCACGATCTCCAAAAGGTCGGGTCTGACCTTGATAAAGGACTTTTACATTTCGGTGTCAGGCATGATGAACATGTTCTGGATGTTGGTTGCGGGACCGGAAATCTTACAGCAGCACTGCTGCACAGACTCAAAGAGAATGGCAGAGTCACAGCAATCGACATTTCAGAAGCAATGATTAACAATGCCAGGTCGAAGATAAAGGATCCACGGGTAACCTGGATTCATGGATCAGTCGAAACACCAGGAACTGTTCCGGATTCATTTGACAGAATAATCTGCTTTTCTGTCTGGCCTCATTTGACAAATACCGAAGAAACCGGGAAACTTTTATACAGCATTCTAAAACCCGGCGGGAAACTCCATATCTGGCATCTTATTTCCCGTGACGAGGTCAACAGAATTCACTCCCGGTCTTCCCCTGCAGTAAAGAGCCACCTTCTGGCGCCCGCCCGGGAGATGGCATCACTGCTTGAAACCATCGGATTTGCAATCGAGGAGACAACAGATAATGAGAAGGAATACCTTATAACAGCATCCAGAGTAGGATAAATGAGGGACTTTCATCAAGTGTGGGGATGTGCTGATGGGCCTCTGAAATCCCTGAATCCGCACATAAAAATTGTTTCAGGACTTCTGACAGGTATAGCCGTTCTTTTACTTCCCCATAATTCTATCACAGGCCTGGTCGCTCTTTTATGTGGTACGATTCTTTGGTGTTCACTTTCATCATTGCCTCTTCGAATGGTTCTGCAGTGTGCCATTGCCTCCCTGATGCTTTTTTCTCCCTTTCTTCTGCTCACTCCCTGGATAAACATTCAAAATGTCAATTCATCACCTCTTGACGGGAAACTGGCACATGCACTGGGAATAGCACTTCGCAGCACCTGCACTCTCTTTATCGCAGCATCAACCGTCACAATTATTTCCATCAACGATGTTCATCGGGGGCTTGTTCTTCTACGGATTCCTGAATCATTTACAGCACTGGTTGTTCAGTTGATTAATCAGACGATGCTGCTTCTGGAGGAAACCTCACGCATTACAGAAGTCCTGCGCTTCAGAGGGACTTCAGGTGTAAAGGGCTGGAGAGTCCTTTTCTCTTTTCCCGTAGTATGGATGGTACGGGTGCTTTTCAGAGCCGAGCGGAGTGCGGCTGCTATGGCAGTACGCGGCTACGGAATTAATACTTCTCTCAGGTCTGATCCTGCTGTATTACACACTGCAGATTTTGCGGTCCTGGTCTGCACCTCTTTATATTTTGCATTTTCTATAGTTTTACGACTGGTGCCCTCATCATGAATGCGGCTCTTGAATTCAAATCTGTTTCAATCCGGTATCCCCGGAGACAGTCCGATACTATATCCAATATTTCCTTTACGATTAACCCCGGAGAAAAAGCAGCGCTTCTGGGACTTAACGGTTCAGGAAAGACCTCACTTCTCCTTGCTGCTGTGGGGCTTATACCTTTCAGCGGATCTATTATTGTCGATGGTATCCCGGTTGAGGAGAGGAATTTTCAGGAGGTCAGAGAAAGGACCGGCTTTCTTTTTAATATTCCAGAGGACCAGATTTTGTTTCCGCGGGTACTCGATGATGTCTCCTATGGTCTTATTCGCAAAGGAGTTTCTCCCCTGGAAGCCCGAAAAAAGGCCTTGTTGGTACTTGAGATTTTGGGTGTAGATGAGACTGCGGAACTCTCCCCATACCAGCTTTCCCATGGACAACGTCAGAGAATAGCCCTTGCTGGTGCACTTGTCACAAATCCATCGTTGCTTCTGCTCGATGAACCCTCTTCAGCACTCGATCCGCCCGGCAGATTATCCCTGGCTGGAATCCTTCAGAAGATCGATTCCTCAATCCTGCTCGCAACACACGATATTGAGTTTGCCTCCAGAATCTGCAGCCGGTTTCTCGTGATTAAGGACAGAGAGATCAGGGAATACAGTTCCAGCGGTGAGATTTCTTTTTAGCTCCGGCAATTTTTCCTTTTTCAGACACTGTTCCATAATCGGGGTCGGTATCGGTATCGGCATCGGTATCGAAATTTTCATCGAAATCGATAGATTTATTCATAAAAAGCAGAAATAATAATTAAAGCAGGTAAAGATCATCGATATCAATATTCATCGATACCGATTCCGATACCGGCCCCTACAGAAAAAAGCCTCCATTGCAATAAAATTTGTTTTTTTTAATTTCAGGTATTATATTAATGGCATCCTACCTTATGCAAGGTCCTCTTGCATTTATTTTGGGTGAAGCGGAAGCGCCGGGTCTCGTACCCGGCGGTTCTTTTTTATGGACGTTTTTTTCATCAGAATTCCCAAGCTATTTCAGAACGATAATTTGAAGATATGGCTCATTTATCGTTGCAAAAGTTCCATAAAATGTGACCAGCAATGCTTAGCCGCATCCATATAACATATCATATTGTTAGCCTCGATTCTGCTGAAACCAAATCATCCAGTAAAATCAGATTAAACGTATCCTTTTAAACATACCCACTCTCATTCTCAAATCATGAGACTGTTCCATATCTTTCAAAAGCGCTCGCTGCCCTGGAATCATCGTCGGATGTCACAGCGGTTGAGATGAGCTCAAATATCGATGATCTTAAGAAGAAACTGGAACTGCTGCTTGGTGAGAAGGACCCGGCACCGGTAGATATGAGCATGCTTGAAGAGGTTACTGAAGAAAAGGATAAAGCATCGGTAATTAACATCGAAAAGGCATCAGAGGCTTCCGGAAAAATGCTCTCCGCGGTATTTTCCTTTATCCGGGAATCGATACCATCAAGTGTTACTAAAGAGAAGAGGAGTCCTCTTACACTGGCACTTGAGGAGAGTCTCAAATCTATTTCAAATGTTGAAGCTGACGGGAAAGTTCGGATGCAGTTGACGTTTGATTCTCAGGAAGCTGTTGATGCTATGGCGGCAGCAATTGCGGGGCTGCTTGAAGCAGCGGGCAGGAAGGAGGAAAAGAAGATCGGTGTATCAGCGGGGTAGAATGGTGTTCAAATATTTTACTTTTCACGGCAATGAACCTTGAAATGAAGATGTTCTTGTGACAAACACATGAACCCGAAGGCGCCATGCCTGTGAAAACAGGCATCCTGTTCATTTTTTTATCAGGACTGGATTCCTGCTTTCGCAGGAATGACATTGAGGTGAAAGTGCGCTTTTTAAAAATCAACAATAAAACAGTCAGTGACATATTCTATAATGTTAACAAAAAGGCTACTTGTGTCTTTCCCGGTTTCAGGAATAACACCCGCAGCCATTGATTCTGATGTACTTGTCTTATTAATTCTCCAGCTCTGCGCAGTGATACGCCTCCACAAATACATCATCTACAAACTGCTTGAACCTTGTGGGGCAGTTTGGGGTCAATTTATCGATCTGCTTCGGGGTGAGAGCGCCTCTGCTTAAAGCATGGGTCATCTCTACATAGTTATCGGCCATGTTTATTGAATAACCCTGATTGACCAGATCGTTGCGCATATCAATATCGAGAAGCTGCACGTATGGCAGTTCGGGTATCCCGATACTCGTACCGATTATCCGGGTCATATCTCTGTAGCTCAGCCTGTCGCCATAGAGTTCAATTTTCCGGCGTCCCAGAGATGATCGCTCCCTTAACATGGAAACTGCCTTCAGGGCAACATCACCAATGGACACAAGATAAAGCGGGGTATCACCACTGGTTGAATCCGCTATTACATCCCGTGTTTTGATATAGGAGATTTTTGAGAGCAGGTGTTCCATAAAGTAGCCCGGACGAAAAGTAATTACGTTTTCAGTTTCTATGGTGTCAAGTCGTCTTTCGATCTCACCCAGACTCAGCAGCAGCCCCGCCTCAGATACCTCATCCGCTCCCATACTCGACAGAAAGTATACATTCCTTACTTTTGAATCTCTGAGTGCCTTTACAAAGGCAGAACCTGTATCCTCAAAGTATTTCTTTACACTTTCAGTTTCTGATCTTGATGGAACGATAAAAAACACCGACTCTGCATCCCTGAAAGCACTTAGAAGAAAGACCGGATCTGTCAGTTCACCAACAGCAGGCTCCACCCCTGAACTTCTCAGAGCTGCAAGCCTCTCCCGGCTATTGTCTATGCCCCGTACACGCTCTCCTGCTTTCAGCAGGGCGGATATTATCTCTGTACCTGTCTTACTGGATGCATCTGAAACAACAATCATAATTCCTCCTTTTTCAGATGTAATTCTTCTTACAGATAAGAGCAAATAGAGAACCGGGAAAGAATTTTATCCGGGCAAAAAGGCATTAAACGCTTCACCTGACAATTTAAGCGTTTCCTGTATTTGAGAAAGAAAGGTATAGGATTTGCATTTGATTGTTTCAGGATTGCTGCAATCACCAACTTATCAATATTCACATCTGGAAAGGGAGGAATATGAGAGGTAAATTCTCCAGCTTGCTTATTGCACTTTTTGCGGTCTGCAGTTTTGCTCAGGACGGCGCCATAACAAGATCCATCACCCCGGACAACTATGTTCTGGGAGCAGGAACCGGAGTTCTTCAGGGTATCGATGCCGACAATCCGGCATGGCAGTTTTTCGGAGGAAGAATCTGGAATTTGACAGATAATGTCGGGATGACAACTATTGCAGAGGCTACAACAGACTGGGACGCTTTACTGGCATCAGCCCTGGTTGGAGCCAACTTCTATCCTCTGACCATTGCCGGAAACTTCTCCCCCTACATCGGTGCATCCGCAGGTCTGGGATATGCCAATGGTGGCGAGGCTGATAATGACTTTGGATTCGATGCCGCTGGTGTACTTGGTGTATTGCTTTTCCAGGACTCACCGATCAAACTGAAAATCGAAACCAATGCTAACTTCCTTTTCAGAGATATCGGAGGCCAAACCCCTCTGACCTGGACCGGAAGAGTAGGACTGCTATTCTAATCAATTTCCTTGCAAAATCTTCTTACCTGCCACGGCCTACTGTTTTTCCCTGACCGTGGCTTTCTTTTTTACATCAGCGAATCAGGTCCGAAAATCGTCTCCCCGAGATCATTGGCACCCTCACTGTCCCCCCTGAACCCTCCTCCACATCCTCCCAGAACAAGTGTCACCAGGAGCACAAATACACATACCAGAAAATGAACCTTCCTCATTTCTTCTTCTCCTTGCGAAGATGCGGAAAAAGCTTTATCTGTAATCCGGCCTGAAGCACATGCCAGCGGGTCCATCTGAATGGTCCAAAGGGAAATTTGAACTTGAAATAAACCGATGGCACGAAAAACTCTCCTGCCTGAAGATCAAGTTCAGTATACAACTGATGAAACCACCAGTCATTATCAAATGTAATTCTGGAAAATTCCTGCTTCCCGACATCATATATCTGATCAATAATGATGTCCTCCCACTGATAACCTATGGAGTACACAAGGTTTAACCATGACCAGTTATAGTGAACTCCCAGTGAAACAGCTGTGCTGGGAAGGAAAAGGACCGGCTCTACTTCCATAATCGAATCATAATAGACCAGATATGTTGTATTGCGGGTCTTAAGCTCCATGGTATCGGGACGCTGGTAGTGAAGTCCTGCGGTCCACTGCCCAAGTTCCACCGATGCAAACAATCCTCTGTACATCACCTCAATCATGTTTGCAAATGTTAGCCCCCGGTAATTGTTCACACCGCCTATTTTACCGCTTGAAAAGGTAGAGACAAAATTGGAGAAATGCTTCCTCGTGGGTATCTTAAGTATCATTCCCATCACAGTGAAACCAATCCCGAAATGATCATTCCGGATATAATCAACAAGATCCTGCCTTTTTCCCTCAATCGCCTCCCTCATCTTCTGCCTGGGGCAGCCGTCGTGCAGCCCGTAAACATCGGGACACCTGTCAACATTGTCAATGTACCCGTCTGCGTCTCTGTCCGGAATCTGCATCAGGCTCATTTCGCAATTGACAATGGAATCAGGCAACACAATAACATCCCTCTTTAGATTTCTGAACCCGTGGCGGAATGCAGATACACTGTACCTGCCGGTCGGCACCTCGATAATCTGTTCGCCAATACGGCAGTTATAGTTCTGGATACAAACCTCCGCATCACCGGGATCAGGCACAACCCTCAGCACCCCGTACTGCCTTCTGAACAGGTAATCAAAAAACGATACCCTGCCCTCCTCGATTGTTATCACAGTGTCAATAGACTTATAAAGAGCCCCGCCGTCCCAGTTAAGCCTGTGTTCTCCTGGAAGCAGCCTTACCTTGTAATCGTCAACTGTCACGGAATCTATTCTGTAGCGCTTGTCTACAGGAGGCTGAGGAAGAATCAGCACGCCATGAGGAGCTTTTCCTGTGATAAAGACTGTATCCATATCGGAAAAAAGCTCAAAGGAAACAGAAACTGTGCCTTTGGGAAAAAGCGGAACAAGCTTGCGGTAAAAGTGATGATCAGGAAGGAACAGCTCCAAAACGTATGTCCCGGGAATAAGCCCCTCGATCTCACAGGGAGTGACTTTCCCCGATGGCACGCCATTTATAATCACCTGCGCACCTTCAGGTGTCGAGGTGACCTTTATTGTACCCTGCTGAAGAGAGGCAGAACCCTCTATGGAGAACCAGTTCCCGTTCTTAAAATAGTAGATTCGGGAAAACTGACGAAGGTAGATGCGCTCACTGTCAAAAAACACCAAATTCTCATCACTGCCCGGCTTGTCTGTCGGACCCCGGTATATGCGGTAATGAACCAGATCGGAAATCCTGGCCCATCCGGGAATCTGAAATGCATAGTAAAGATTAGCCCTGTTGTTGAAAGCAGCAGTATCCAGCATCCCTTTGTAAAGCCTGTACTCACCATCCCGCTTCCGCCTGAGGATAATCTGCCCCGGCTGAATGGATGGAACCGAATCTATCTCCTCAAGAGTGTCAGCAGAAGCACCCTTTATCAACCCGATGCCAGTCTGAGGAAAGTCACGACTGGTGGAACGAAAACCGGTAATGACATAATCACCCTCTCTGAACGCTGCCTCAGAAGAGAAGAACTGCGCTGAAAGGAAAAGGAAAATCCAGACAACATTCCTCACAGATACACTCTAATCCTGCAAAAGAAGTTATGACACGTAATATTTTTTTTATCAGATGACCACAGATTCCTGCTGATCCCCGTGTACATATTTACTCCTGTAGTTTTGAGAATCAAAGCGGTTCACCTGCCTGCCACACTGCGCCTTATAATCTCACCAGCAATATCGGATACCTCACGTGACGGCTTTTTTGATCCCAGAAGATCCCTCAGCCCTGAAAGTCTGGAAAGGGTGCTGCGGTAAGTCTCCGGGTTTTCAATGTATCCCTGCAATTCTGCCGCCATTTGCTCTGCGTCTGACTTCTCCTGAATGCACTCAGGAACAATCCTCTCTCCAGCAATAATATTAGGCAGGCCTATATGAGGAATCCTGAGCAGCCGTTTGAAAATGTGATAGGTAACCATCGATGTCCTGTAGGCTATCACCATCGGAACCCCCTCCAGAGCCGTCTCCAGAGTAGCTGTCCCTGATGTAACAAGAGCAAGATCGGATCTGCGCAAAAGTTCCCTCAAATTCCCATCAAACAGGTTCGCATCCGTTCCCCTGATTGCATCTCTGTAAAACTGCTCAGAAACAGGCCCGCAGCGGGAAACCCTGGCCTTGACCCGTGGATAACACTCCTTTAATATCCAGTAAGCAGAAATCATTTCAGGAAGCATCTTTTTTACCTCCTGAGCCCTGCTCCCAGGTACTATCGCCAGATCGATCTCCCCCTCATCGAGGCTATCCTTTTTACCTGAAATTTTAGATACCGACTCCATCAGAGGGTTCCCAACAAAGCTCACGCTGCTGGTGAAAGGGGTAAAATACTGAACCTCGAAGGGAAATATACAGGCGATATGGGTAGCCAGTTTACCGAGCACCTCCGCCCTCTTCCTCTTCCAGGCCCACACCATCGGAGCTATATACCATAATACCGGGATCCCCAGACTGTGAGCAGCTTTCATAACAGGCATGTTGAATCCGGGATAGTCAACCAGAATCAGACAATCCGGTCTCCTGCTTTTCATCTCATCTATAACCAGCTTTTTCGCACTGAGAAAAAAGGGCAGATGAGAGATCACCTCAAGAAAACCCATCCTGTTAAACGGTTCAAACGGCAGAAGAGCCGAAAAACCCTCTGCCTGCATCTTTGGCCCCCCGATCCCCCAGATATTCATCTCCGGGAAATCAGACCAAAGCTCTCTGACTACACCTGATGCATGTACGTCACCAGAAATATCGCCCGCTATTATCATTACAGATGGTGATGTCATAGTGTTTATAATGAATAGATGGTTCTATTCTAGTTTAGTTCTTATCTCAGAGGTGATTATTGACTTAACGGTTTAAGTCATGATTTCATCTCCAGTGTGATTTTATGGCTTACTAATTAAGTCACAATTTCACCTGCGAGCAAACAAACCCTTATATTGGAATTTACTAGACGCTACCAGATAATTGCGAGAACAGCAGCTTTTTGAGGTTAGAAAAGATTCAGAGGAAGACTGCCCTCTTTTTTCATCTCTGCCAGATAACGCTTCAAATCACCTATCCTGGACCGGTCAATGAGAAGCACAGTATCATCCGTAACCACCAGCACAGTATCGCTTGCACCGATCGCAGCAACGGAAAGAGAGGACTTGTTGACTATTATGGAATTGCGGTTTTCCTTGTGAAAGATCTTTTTGCCTGTAACCGTAGTTCCCTTGCTGTCCTGCCCATGAAGACGACAGAGAGACTCCCAGGAACCAATATCATCCCACCCGAACTGACCTACAACCGCATTTACATTTGAAGATTTTTCCAGAATTCCGTAATCGATGGATTCCTTCTCACACTCATCGTAAAACTTCTCAAGTGCTGCCTTTGTAAAACCCTTCTTTGAGAGCGCCTGAACTGCCTTGTAAATCTCTGGCATATGAGTACGGAACTCCTGTAAGATCACCGATGTCCTCCACACAAACATGCCGCTGTTCCACATGTACTTTCCGGATTCCAGGTACTTGCAGGCTTTCTTTGCCGATGGCTTTTCCACAAATTTCTTAACCTTGAATCCCTGAATGGCTCCTGATGAGCCGGTTTGCTCTCCAAGCTGGATATAACCATAGCCTGTTTCGGGTCTCGATGGTCTTATACCGAAAACCACAAGTGAATTTACACTCTGAGCCAACTCAATTGCATATCTGGAAGCCCGGACAAATTCCTTTACAGGGTAGATATGATGATCTGCTGAAAGAACCATCATCACCGAATCACCATACTTTTTCTCAATCCAGGCAGCAGCAAGTGCTACCGCAGGAGCAGTGTTTTTTCCCTTTGGCTCGACTATTAGATTGTACTTGAGTCTCTGTGAGATGGCCTTTTTGAGTTTTCCGGCGATTGCCTTGCTTGTAATAATCAGTGGTAAAGAATCACAGGAACAGAGTGAATGAACCCTGGAGAGAGTCTCCTCAGCCATGGTCCTGTTCCCCACAAGCCGAAGCATCTGCTTTGGCATCGATGATCTGCTCAGAGGCCAGAAGCGCTCCCCGATTCCGCCCGCCAGAATAACAGGTACAATAGTCATTTATACCTCTTGAACCGGTATACCCAGTTTCTCTTTCAAACTATTAACCGCTTGATACGGAACTGCAGGTGATCCAAGTTCAGATTTATTATGATTGTTGTTATGAAAATCGGAGCCGCCGGTAAAAGCAAGATTGTACTTTTTTGCAATGCGCATGTAGTGACGTTCAGCGCAGGAGGGATGCTCTGTGTGAAAAACCTCGATCCCCATCAACCCGTCACGCACAAATTCTGGAATCCGTTCATCAACCTGCGTGACCCCTGGATGCGCCAGCACAGGAATACCCCCGGCATTCCTGATCAAATCAAAAACATCTTTGGGACTCATCTTGAGCTTTTCAACATAAGCAGGAAGGCCATAGCCGATATATTTATCAAATGCCTCACGAAAGGAATAAACCAGTTCCTCCTTGAGCATCGCCGATGCTATGTGCGGCCGTCCGATCGCACCCACTCCAGCAATACTGAGAACAGTGTCAAATCTCAGATCGATGCCCTGTTTATTGAGATTGGCCACAATCTTCTTGGCGCGAACATACCGGGCATCTTTCATCTCTTTAAGCTTACGGCTGAAGGCAGGATTTTCGGGATCTATGTAATAACCAAGTATATGGATATCGGTTCCTTCGACTTCACTTGACAGCTCAACTCCGGGAATAACCTCAATACCGACCTCACCACCCAGTTCCTGCGCTAACGGGTAAGCATCTGTGCAGTCATGGTCCGTAATGGAAACAGCCTTCAACCCCTGGAGGTATGCAACTTCCACTATCTCTTTGACAGTGCTTGTACCGTCAGAATGAACAGTATGGATATGAAGATCTACTTTTTTTTTACAGGATACCGATTCTGGATACATCCCTTATTTCAGTATTTTGTTACAGATTATTGTGTTACCTAAGAAAGTTAAAATAACCAAAACTTGTTTTTAAGGTCAAGGCTAAAAAAAAATATTTCACGGGTTTCACTCAAGATGCACCTGGAAGCAAATCAGATACTTGCATTCATAGCTCTACGATTTGCGATCTACAATATTGAGTTCAATAAATTAAGCCACAACAGCCTGCTCTCTCCACGTATCCGCGTTAGACTCCTATTTCCAAGCCTTATACTATTGTTAATTATTAAATTTTAGAATCAGCCTGCTCCGGACATTAACACTCAGCAAAGGACATGATCATAATGAATAATAAAGATGAATTTGAGAATGGCCTCAGAGAGATACTCTCCAATAAACCCCCGGAGAAAAAACCTGGTCCACCCCGGAAAGATGAAAACCTTAAACGGCGGCTTTCAACTGATGATTACGCCCGCAGGAATCATTCCAATACCAGAGTGGCTGAAATTGTCTTGAGAGTAGCCGGTGCGCTTCTCGCCCTGATCCTGCTGGCACTGTTTGTTATTCAGGTGTTTCAAAGATAGACCTCTCAGTTGATCTCAAGTCTTCGAGAATTGAGAATTACAATAAGGACACTGAACACCATCAGAAGTGAGGCCGCCACAGGGTTAACATGTACCCCTGCGGGAATTGCCCCTGAGGCAAGCAGCAAGGCAAGCATATTAAAGAAAAAACTCCACCCCAGATTCTCAAGTATCTTCCTGCGAAGGGACTTTGAAGCCTTTATTATGGTCACCATATCGAGTGGATTTATATTGACAAAGACCATATCTGCCCTGGTGGAAGCCTCAGAACTCTGAGTACCCGCCGGACAACTTATATCAGCCCGGGCAAGCGGTTCTGCATCTTCCGGTGCCTTTCCCATCATCGCAGTAATGATCCCCCCGTATTGCACCTCCTGTATCTTCGATACCTTCTCTCCCGGAGAAACATCAGCAAAAAAGCCGTCAAGATGAAGCTCACCGGAAATAAAAGACATCACCGAACGGCTGTCCGCAGTCAAACCAAATGCCTTTACCCCCATAGCCTTCAGGCTGCTCACTGCTGTCCTCGACTGAGCACGTATAACATCGGAGAGGATAATCGCCCCGTAAACCTCGTTTTCAATAAGCACATAAAGCACTGTCCTCCCTCCCTGCTTCATCCTTTGAAGCCGGTTCACATCAAAACGGATCTTGTGCTCTGAAAGATAAGAGGAGGTCACAACATGCACCTGTCTGTTCTGCACTTTTGCCATGACTCCCCTGCCAGGTATGTGACGGTAACCGGTTACGGGGAAAACATCACCCGCAAACTCCACTACCCCCCGGGCCACAGGATGTTTCGAGTGGACCTCCACACTGGCTGCGTACTTGACCAGATCATCCCTGCTCATCCCTGGATTGAATATCTCTATATCAGCTACCCCGTATCTTCCCTCGGTAAGAATTCCGGTTTTAGAGAACACAACCGCTCCAATTCTGCGGGCACGCTCCAGTGCCTCACTGCTTACCACCATTATTCCTCTGCCCGCAAGTCTCGCATTGCAGATTGTCATTACAAGCAGTGCAGATATACTGAATGCCTGAGGTGAAACTATTACCAGAACCGATACTGCCCTCTGAAAACAAAAGGAGAAATCATTCCTGAGAATCACATACCAGATAATAAAGCTCAACACCGCGATGAAAACCGTTACGATTGTCAGCAGTGATGAACTCAGGTCAGATAACCGATAAACACCAATCCGGGATTCCTCTCTCCGGGAAGCCAAAGGAAGAGGATCAAGTACCCGCTCACTGACAAGAAAAATATCGATCAGAATCGCCATCTCCCAGAAAAGCGAAATTTCAGGCGTCTTAAATAAAACGATAACACTATAAACAAAAAGAGCGGAAATTGCCAGCAGGTAAAGAACCATCATCCCTGGCTTCCTGGATTTGAGTTCAGCTTCTGTACCTTTAAAAAGGACAAGAAATCCCAGAACAAAAAGAAGGAGTGAAGCAAAAAGCAATACCCAGATGTCCCCGGTAAATGACAGTCTCAGGGATGGAAACAGTTCTGATAAAGCAGGGCTGAGAATAAGCACCGCAATGGTAAGTAAAAAAGAGACCAGAAGCCTCACACGGAATTCCCAGGGAGACAGATACCGGCCTCTGAGGGAAAACCAGGCTGAAGAAAATATCCCGGATGATTTTTCTTTTTTATTTTCCATAGCTAAAACACAGAAATACCGGATTACGGCAATTTTATCACTGCAAATCACAAACCTGTTATTATGGTTTCTCGAAATCCTTCTTCGCAATTTAGGATTCACCCGATACCACAAGAAATGCTATATTAAAATCAACATGTATAAAGGTAAAAAACAGTCGCCAAATCACCTATCTCAAAACTGTTACGAAGGTAAAATGGAAGCGGAAAAAATCCCAAAATCACTACTCGAAACGATCAAAGGATTGCTCTCCTGCCCAACAGCCCCATTCAGAGAGCATCACGTCCGGGAGTTTATTGCCGACTACTGTAAAAAGAGAAATGTTCCTTTCAAGATAGATGATTTCGGAAATCTGATTATTCATCCAAATCGCAAAGATTCAAAACCACTGTATTTTGTCGCCCATACTGATCATCCGGGTTTTATCCTGGAAAAAACCTACCCGGATGGAACTGCAGAAGCACTCTTTTATGGTGGATGGGATCCAGAAAGGTTCAAGGCTGCACCTGTGACCTTTTTCACCTCAAATGGTGAGGTAAGAGCTGAAGCAATATCATGGAGCAAGGCATCAAAGGAACATGCCAGAAGGGCATTATTGAAAATGGAAGGCCCTGCTGAAATAGGAAACATAGGAATGTGGAATTTTGATACCTTTCGGGTGGAAGAAGATATTCTCTTTTCACGAAGTTGTGATGACCTTATCGGGTGTGCAATAATTCTGGATGTGATAGAGCGCTTATATAAAATGCCTCTCCCTTTCGGCGCAGTTTTCACTGTCGCAGAAGAGGCTGGGCTCCATGGTGCCAAATACCTTTGCTCTCACATGACCCTTCCTTCCCGGGCAATACCCATATCTGTTGAAACCAGCAGGGAACTTCCTGGGGCCCGGATCGGTGATGGTGTTGTAATAAGAGTCGGGGACTCACGCTCTGTCTTTACTCCTGCAATAACTGATTTTATGGTTTCCACAGCAAAATCGCTCCAGCTACTTGACAAGAATTTCCGGTTTCAGAGAAAACTCATGGATGCCGGACAGTGTGAGGGAACGGTGTTTAACCAGTTTGGTTATTCCTGTGGAGCCATAAGTATTCCACTGGGAAACTATCATAACCGCAACTTTAAGAAGAATCTGACAGAGGCAGAATATGTCTCAATAAGTGATCTGATCGATGCGACAAAGCTGGTTATGGGGATGATCATACAATCAGTCACTCTTCCTCTTGTCCGCAACGATGTGCCAAAGTATAAAGAAGAAACAGGAGATCTGGGCCAGAGATTTCTTTTTTAACAGCGTTCTCTGTGTCTTTGCATCAAATTTTTCTCCTTTCCTCTTTTCATTCACACGGCTCTCCCGAAGGATTCTGACTGGACTTCCTAATTGTTTTATATTTACAATGGTATAAGGCTGGGTTTCTGCTTTCGCAGGAACGACACAAAGGTAAGTGTATGCCTTGTAACTAACACACGTCACCCCGAAAGCGTCAGCCTGTGAAAACAGGCATAAAGGAGCAGCAATGAATTCCATACGTATCTTAAGAAACATTTCTGTTTTGATTCTCTTTACAATCGCTGCGGTGTCAGCCCAGCCTGCCGGTACCATCAAGTACAATGGTAAAGACTACTACATCAACGGAATAAATGTCCCCTGGAACGCCTTTGGTACCGATGCCGGGACACATTACGAGTGGGGACCGCTTTATGACCGGGACTTCTTCTCCACATTCTTTCAGGAATGCAAGACTTACGGTGTAAACTGTGTCCGGTGGTGGGTCCATTGTGATGGAAGGTCAACACCGGAATTTGATGAAAACGGTTTTGTTACCGGCCTCGATGAAAACTTTCTTTCCGATATGGAGGATATCTTCTCCATTGCCGCAGAGAACAATGTGATGGTGATGCCGTGTCTGTGGTCTTTTGACATGACAAAAGATTTCAAATCAGAAGCCGGAATGTATGCCGGAATGCATGCAGATCTTATTCAGGACACTCTCAAAACAAGATCATATATCAACAATGCCCTTATCCCCATGGTGCAGAGATTTGCCAACACCTGCAATCTTTTTGCCTGGGAGGTAATAAATGAACCTGAGTGGAGTATTGAGGGTCCAGGAACCACCGTGCAGAAGGTCAGTGCTGTTGAGATGGCAAGATTCTGTGCCATGATCGCGGAAGCAATACACCTTCACTCTGACAAGATGGTAACCGTGGGATCTGCATGTCTTAAATGGCACTCATCAAAGCAGCCTCCGGCCGAAGCACATTACTGGAGTGATTCTTTTCTGAAAGCTGCATACAATAAACCGGAAGCATATCTGGACTTTTATCAGGTACACTACTATGACTGGATGTTCAACCCTGACTGGGGGTATGATCCTTTCCAACCGGGGAAGACCGTGACATTCTGGGAACTTGACAAGCCGACTATAGTGGGAGAGTCCCCCGCGATGACAGGAAAGTATACAGTAGAAGAGATGGTAAACAATGCTTACCAGAACGGATACGCAGGCATAATGCCATGGTCCTACTATGCCAATGACGGACATGGGACATGGGACAACTGCAAATCGGCTCTCAAGGCCTTCCGCGATGCACATGCATCGATGGTTGACTTCGAGTGTCCCGGCACTTCGACAAATAAGATCAGAAACTCTCAGGAAGATAAATTTACCCCTGCAGACCTTTTCCGTCCAGGACACCTGAAAAGCGGTTACACGGTCAAAGTGTTTGACATGCAGGGAAAACTGATTCTGAAGGGAGCTGCCGGAAAGAATCTTTCAAAGTCACGAATCACTTCACATAAAACTATAATCTACCAGGTTACAGGTAACAGCGGAAATCTTGTCAACACAGGAAAGTTCGTGATTGAATGATCTTTCCTTTGTTTTGTGTTATTGAGTATTACTGAGAAACACCGAAAGATTAGACATCTTACCGTGCTCAACAATTCTGAGGCTCACCCTCTGGTTTATTCTCATTTAAAAATTCATCTGAACCGCTGTATAATTTGAGAAATGCGTGGGCATTCCGGCCAACGGATTTTCTCTTCAATCCAGAGCATAAAAGGGTTATTGATCTATTCCCGATTATATTTGGAATATATGAGGCCATTAAAAGAATATATGGAATACAGAGATTTCCTCAGGGATTTTTACGAGGAAAACAAGAATCAGAAACCCTATTTCTCGTTCAGGTACATGGGAAATAAGCTCTCTATCGACCCCTCACACCTGGCCAAGATATTCCAAAAACAACGTCATGTTGGAGAAAACACGATTCAGCCTCTTATAAAATTCTGTGATCTGAAAGACAGTGATGCGGAATATTTCGAAACTCTGATAAGGTTCAATAAGGCAAAGTCTGAACGAGAATACAAAATGTTCTTTGATAAGCTTCTGGCTCTTAAAGGAGTCAAAGCTGAGGTGCTGGAATCGAATAAGTATGAATTCTATACTAAGTGGTATTATACAGCAGTCCTCTCTCTTCTGGATTTTTTTCCCTTTTCAGATGATTACAAGGCACTTGCCACGAAAATCAGCCCTCCAATTACCGAAAATGAAACCAGAAAAGCAATTGCATTACTGGAAAAACTGGAGCTTATAAAGAGAAATCCGGATGGGTTCTATACTCCGACAAAGCAGATTATCACTACAGGTGAACCCGTGCGAACAGCAGCAATCAGGGCTTTCCAGCTTGAGACTATTCGACTTGCAGGAGAATCTCTCAGCCGCCATCCAAAAGAAAAACGCAATATTTCCACTGTCACCATCACTGTATCCGAAGATACTCTTGAAAAACTCAATGAAATGATCAAAATATTCAGAGAAAACTCACTGAAGCTGGCAAAAGAAGAGAAAAATTCTGAAAAAGTATACCAGTTGAATATTCAGCTCTTCCCTTTATCAGATTGAAAAAAATGAAAAACAGCATCTCATCAGTATTGATATTCCCCGTCTTCCTGCTCTTATCCTGTGCGGTTGACAAAACAGTAGGAACCGGCTCAGAGACAATTAACTGCCTTGCAGGCAGTGTCTTGAATCCGGACAAAACGCCGGAACCGGATGCTGTCGTTCAGCTTATTCCGGAGTCTTTCGATATCATTAAAGACGGTCCCCTGCCCTCAAGTCTGATCGATACTACTGATGAAAACGGCACATACTCGTTTACCCGGATAGTTGAAGGCGGATATACCATTAATGCCCGAAGCAGTCGTACAGCCACAGCGGCAATAATCACAGATGTAAACATATCCAAAGATACAGTATTTGCCCCTGATGCTGAACTTGAGAAAACAGGAACTATCAGAATTGTATTCACTGACAATATTACTGAACCAAACAGTTACGTCTATATTCCCGGTACATCACTGTATTCAATGATAGAAAGTGGAAATAATGAGGTGATTATTGAATCGGTACCACCCGGAGTAATTCCTGAAATCCTACAATCATGGACAGACAGGGATTCATCGTTTGTAATCAGAAGAGATGTTGAGGTCACTCCGGATGACACAGTTATACTTGCAAATCACCAGTGGAAGTTCAACCAGCGGATTTATCTTAACACTTCCCCCACAGGTGCAGAGATAAACGGGGACATATATGAGTTTCCGTTACTGATCAGATTGAATAAGGATAACTTCGATTTTGGGCAGGCTGGAAGTGACGGTGCTGATATTAGATTTACAAAACCGGATCACTACCATCCCATATCTTATCAGTTTAAACTGTTTTAAAGCAAAAAGCCCTTAATATTCAGCATTTTATAACTCATTTCTGTTTTAGGAAGTTCACACATTTTGATTTACAATGATTGTAATTGATATACTGCTGTCCCATAGAATTCTCTTAAAATAGTGCCAAATAAAGTTGTTGAGGTTGCATACACATTCGAAGTTGTTTCTCTGCTGTCCCACAACAATCAAGCACACTCTGTAATGCCAGTCTGTTCCATAATATACCACGTAATACTGTAAATAAACGGGCAAAGGTCCCTTTCCATTTACTTGTATACGCAATAAATCTCATTAGAACATAGGTCAGCAATGCCATCCATATTTGCCATTGTACTGCATTTTCATTATACCCAAGGAAATCGGAGAGCTTGAGTGTCTGCTTTAGCTGCTTAAAAAATATTTCGATATCCCAACGGGCTTTATAAAGATCACAGATCGTTGATGCTGCAAGCTCAAAATCATCGGTAATAAATTCCATTCTAACTATCTTACCATCTCTGATTACATCAGCGATAATCAAACGGAAACATTCGGGATACAATTGACTGCTCTTGATTCCAGTTAGTTTTATCTTTGCATCTACAATGATACTTCTATTCGTGATCTTTAATTTTTTCACTATTCTATAGGCCATATTTGTTTTCGATCTGCTAATCCAAAGAATTCCCCGTTGCATAAGCTCGAAGAGATGTGAAAAATCAACATACGCTTTATCAAATACGACAAATTCTCCATCTTTAAGCCCGCTGCACAATGTTTTTGCCATTACAGCATCATGGGACTTGGCATTTTTGACTACGGCGAATCTTGGAAGAAATGTCTGAGCATCAAGAAGCATATGGCATTTTGCGGCTGCCTTACGGCGACGATGTTTCGCCCAGCTCATACAATTAGCGAATAGCTGTATAGTTGTAGAATCAACCAGATTAATTGTCCGTTTGATTTTCCGTGGTAATTTGAATGTGGTATCAATTCGACCGAACTGTGGAAACCTATTGGTTAAATAACGAAGGACTTCGTGGAATAATTCTTTGGCCATGGATGCAGGGCGAACACGATTAGCATGCGATAATCCATTACGACTTGGTGGTGTAGCATTACGCAGTGTCGATAGCGCACCTTTATGAAATCGCAAAGTATCTGCAATATCATTAAGACTCAAAGCATGTGACTGGTGAGCAAAAAGCATTGAAACAACATGACTCCATGCTGAAAATGTTCGGCATCGTTTTTCTACATCGTGCTTCCGGGCAAGTTTGGGTACAAGATATGATGGAATCATTTCCACAATCTGCTTGAAAATAGTAAATTTATGTTTGGCTGGTTGCATTAGACACTCCTGTTAAAGTTTGTAGTAGAACCTTAACATGTCATGTGACCAGCTACTTTGTCAACTTTTCTGAAAACCTATGGGATGGTAGTGA